>DASUMO010000119.1:0-2274 GCA_036277695.1 Chitinophagaceae bacterium | reverse complement strand
CGCTTATTGTTTGATGGAAAGACCAATAGAGGTTGGAGAAGTGCTAAGGGCAATGATTTTCCCGAACAGGGTTGGATCATTAATAACGGCATAATCAGTGTTAAAGCCTCTGATGGAAAAGAAGCAAGAAATGGAGGAGATATTGTAACCCAGGAACAATTTGCAGCATTTGACCTTTCTTTTGAATTTAAATTAACTCCTGGTGCAAACAGTGGTATAAAATATTTTGTTACACTGGAGGAGCAAAGCAGCGGATCTGCAATCGGGCTGGAATACCAGGTTTTGGATGATACGCTGCACCCTGACGCCAAACTCGGCCGGGATGGCAATCGTACACTTGCCTCTTTATATGACATGATAAAAGCGGAAAAGCAAAAGAGATTCTTGCGTCCAATCGGCCAATGGAATTTCGGAAGGATTGTTGTCTATCCCAATGATAAAGTCGAACATTATCTGAATGGCGTCAAGGTTCTGGAATATATAAGAGGTTCGAAAGAATTCAGGGATCTGGTGGCCATTAGTAAATATGTGGTATGGAAAAATTTTGGGGAAGCGTCAAAAGGGCATATCCTGCTGCAGGATCACGGGGATGCTGTTTCGTACAGGAGTATTAAGATCCGGGAGTTGAATTGGTGAGTCGTGAGGGAAGCTGCTAGCTTCTGGCTGCAAGCTTCTGGTATTTGAATTTTGACATTTGAATTTTTCCTTTCGAACGGTCATTCCAGGACAGGATCATTTTTCAATTTAAAATAACGAGTCATGCCAGTATCACGCCGACATTTTCTCAACCAGTCTGTAAAGGCTTCAGCTGCTATGTATGCGGCAGCCATTGGCTTTAGTGCAAAAAGCTATGGTAGAATCATGGGTGCCAATGACCGGGTAAGGGTGGGAGTCGTAGGTTTTTCCGACCGTTTCCGCCAATCCTTATTCCCTTCCTTTCTGAATCATTACAAGGAGCTGAACTTTGATATGGTAGCTGTCAGTGACCTCTGGAAAGTTCGCCGGGAAGAAGGACAGGCTTTTCTGAAAGAGAAATTGGGTCATGATGTGCAGGCCTGTATCAATAATGAGGAATTATATAAGGTAAAAGACCTGGATGCTGTTATTATCAGCACGGCGGATTTTCAGCATGCGTTGCATGCGATCGAAGCGGTGAAGGCCGGGAAAGATGCCTACGTGGAAAAACCTTTTGCCGAAACCATGGAAGACAACAGGGCCGCTTTAAAGGCAATTAAGAATACCGACAGGATCATCCAGGTGGGTTCGCAAAGACGAAGTGGCGGCAATTATATTGCCGCAGCGGATTTTATCCAATCCGGTAAGTTTGGTGCCATAACGATGGTTGAGTTAACCTGGAATGTAAACCAGCCCGGGCGCTGGCGAAGACCCGCGTTGGTGGCTAAATGTAAAGAACAGGATACCGACTGGAAGCGCTACCTGATGAACCGTCCTTTTGAGCCATGGGATCCCCGGAAATATTTGGAATATCGTTTATTCTGGCCCTATTCTTCGGGTATGCCCGGCCAATGGATGAGTCACCAGATTGATACAGTGCACTGGTTCAGCGGGCTAAAACATCCGCGTAGTGTTGTGGCAAATGGCGGCATTTACTACTGGAAAGACGGTAGAAAGAACTGGGATACTACCACTGCCGTTTTTGATTATGGCCCACAGGATGATATATCTTCGGGTTTCCAGGTTACTTTTTCCTCCCGTATGCATAATGGAGATGAGAGACCCGCAGAAATATATTTCTCGAACGGGGGAGAACTAAACCTTATAAATAATTCCATCTCCCCAAAAGGTGGCTTACGTGAGAATCATGCAAAAGCGATGGACATGAAACCCAACCTGCTCCCGGAAATGACACTGGCTGACGCTGCGGAAAAAGTGGTGGCTTCCGCTAACACCGGCGCCGACCGCCTGACCAGTAACCATATGCGCAATTTTATGGAATGTATACGCAGCCGTAAGCAACCCAATGCACCGGTTGAAGCGGGTTATTATCATTCAATAGCCTGCATAATGACCAATGCTGCTGTAAGAACAGGAGCGAAAGCAACATTTGATGAAACAAGGCAGGAAGTAATGGCCGATGGTAAAGTGTTTAAGTATTAACCCTTCCTTGCATGGCTAAACTTATACTCCATCTAGTGTTACTGGTGTTGCCTGTAGTGACGTTTGCCCAAAAGTCAGGCGGTTTTAAAATTGTCGGACAGCCGGAAAAGAAGCAGGTTGATATTTTATACAACAATCAGTTGCTCACATCTTACT
>DASUMO010000118.1:0-2291 GCA_036277695.1 Chitinophagaceae bacterium | reverse complement strand
GAACATAGTATTGCCATCCGGGGTAATACTGACTACACCCTGTTCCAGATCTTTTTCCTGTTTCAGGTCCGTCTTATTCACAGCCGACAAACTTCCATCCGCATAGGCCGCCTGAAATACCCGGTTGGTATAGGTTTTTGATTTCAGTGTGCTGTCCAGCGGACGCGTGGTAGTAAACAGTAAGGTCGTATTGTTCAGCCAGGCTGGTGCATAACTGGCACCCTCTGCATTCATTTCGCCCGGAGCGCGGGTTACGGTATAGTATTTTAAATCCTTTTTGGCCAATTGGGCCTGGATATACTGGAGGTTTTGCAATTCGCGCTCGGCATTTTTCCTGTATTCATCAGCGCTCCGGTAATCGGCCAGGAAATCTTTAAAGCTTTGTTCAGCTTCCGGGTATTTTCCCAATGCTCTTTGCTGGCTTGCATAATAATAGGGTGCCAGCGGGAACTGCGCCCTGTTCAGATCCATTGCCTGCTTATAATAGGGCTCGGCTTTAGCAGGATAATTCAACAGGCGGTAACATTCTGCCAGCCGGTAGATGGCATTTTCACGACTGCTGGCAGTAGCCACGGCTTTCTTGGAAGAATTTTGAGGCGTATAGGGATTGAATTCTTTTTTTGTAGCTGCGGTGCTCACATTCACATATTTCTCGTAGTACTCAGCCGCCGAAGCATAGTCACCCTTCTGAAAATAATTATTCGCAGCTTTCAGGTAATCGAGTACATATTGTGCATGCAGCAGTACAGATAGCAGGCAAACCACTGAAGTAAATAAGATTCTTTTCATCCTTTATTTGTTATATGAGTTGTTAATCCATTGTTGAACTATTTCGTCCCCTTCCATTGTTAAACCACCGTTCAACTATTGTTCAACTATTATTCAACCATTGTTTATTCAACTACTTTTTAATTATAGTCTCGGGCATACAAATTCCACTTCCGGTGTTTTGGCAGTTTTCCTGCCGATGAACGAAAGGGAGATCTCGAAACTATTGGAACCATTGACCATTTTACCCAGGTCCGAAGTATTGATATCATAGCTGGCGCCCAGCACCAAATTCTTATAAGCAAAGCCGAAAAACGGTGAAATAGCGTCTTCAAACCGGTAGTTTGCTCCCAGCATCAGGTCCAGTTCGGGAGTTGCTTTGTATTGACCATAAGCGCCGGCCATTTTTTCCTGTGCCGATCCCTGTTTCAAATACAGAAAATTGGGTGTGATGCTGAAGCGGTCGGATAATCCAATCCGGAGTCCTCCATGTGCCGTATAACGCATGGGAAATTTCTCATCCCCCGAAGCACTGAATTTATCCTCGGGCTGTGTAAGATGGGAAACAGAGAAACCGGCAAATACATTGGCCTTTTGGCCGGGTTGGGCATCAAAGAACATTACACCGGCCCCGATATCCAGCACTGCGGAATTATTGCGGATGAAAACATCGGCAGTGGGATTGCTGGAACTGTAACCAGTAATTGGATTCCACTGATCGCCAAAGGTGAGTTTGGACCTGTCGAAACGCCGTTGTATCAGGCCTGCCTGCAAACCAAATGTGAGCCTTTTGGTTTGGTTAGCGCCGAAACGGGCTCCCGTGTAGGCGAAGTTGCCGTAAGCGGTTGTATAATTATAACCGCCATTGCCGGCCGTTTGGTTCAATACACTGACTCCCCAGTTCACATTTTTATCCGTGGTAAATTCCGCTGAAAAACCAGGTGTTGAAAAAGGACTGCTGATATTACCCCATTGCGTGCGGTAGATACCCGACAACCGGTAATCACCGTCAAACGCCCCGGTCAGGGCCGGGTTTAGCCAGGCAGGATAAACATAGTATTGTGAGAAATGCGGATCAACCTGTGCCTTCGTGGCCTGTATCACAAAACCTGTCAGCAGCAACAGGAAAGAAAAACGTAAACATTTTCGCATTTTGGTTAGTTTTTTTATACAGTTAAATTTTTATCAATCCCATATATGAAATAGTAAGTGTGGTGATTAAACCTGCCAGCTTCAATCTTCTACCCAAGCGACCGGTATAGATTCACTACATACTGCGTTTCCAAAGTCAGCTATGTGTTTCTAATGTGTGCTATGATACTATGTGGTAAAATCATTTCTCTCTAAGGTCGTCTCAAACCAAATAAGAAATATCAGTCAAATCCCCTAACAAAAGAAACATCCATTAATTCATATTTTAAAAGAACTTCATCTTTTCCTTACCGGATAATCGTCAGTGAACCTGTCATCGGTTTAAATCCATTCTGCAATTGAATGATATAATAATAAGTTCCCACCGGCAT
>DASUMO010000117.1:0-13092 GCA_036277695.1 Chitinophagaceae bacterium | reverse complement strand
AATGCCCGCAGGAAAATTTTCCTGATCTTTTCATCCTTGTATTTCCTTACCACTACCGAAAAAAACATAAGTAGCACAATGAAACAAAGGGGTGCTACGAAGAAATCGGAAGGCGTAAAAAAATTAGCGAGAAAAAACATTGATATTATTTAAAGAGATGCCTGCGCCACTGATTTTGGCTTATTCAATAATTGCCCAATTACAATAGACAATAACATAAGAATAAATATATGGACCGGGACCGTGTACCTGGCTTGCACCCCAAATGGCAGGTGCGCCATCCCATAATATAAAATAAACAGGAATATGGGCCAATATATCCTCCAGGCTAACCACCCACGAAACAATGAAAATAAAAGGAATAATAATCCACAGAATATAAAAGTAAAAGTTACGAGAAATGGATAGAGTAATCGGACCTTACCCGAAACTGAAGCGTTTTCAAAATCACTCTTATTAATTCCTGTAAACCACACCCGGGCTGCTGTATAGATGCGGGTTTTGAAATAATACCAGGGATGAGCTTTAATATCCCTGACCAGGTATTGCTTCAGGAGGTTCTCGCGGGCATGGGTATAGCCACTACTCATTACTTCCCAGAGCTTGTATTTTTTTTCCTTATACACCGCGAGCCTGACCGAATCCTCCGCAGTGATGTATTTTTCAAGCTCTTTATTGATTTCCATCCATTCCTGCTCGTATTGTTGCTGCGCTGCAACCCGTTCTTCATCTTGGACAAAGGATGGCTGAGTAAAATCGCTCTTAAAATGGGAATCCCAGTAAAATTTTGGGTGGTAACCATCCGGGAGCCGGAAACTCCAAAATCCCAGGTTAGCCGCTCCCACCCCGCCTTCCAGGGGAGTTATTTTAAATATTCCATGAGCCTTTTTGTTCCATAAACCGAAAGGAACTAGTAAAATTGAAAATAAAAAAAGAAACCCCAGGTAATACCCCAGTTTTCTCCGCTCAAAAAATAATTTATAAGCAACCAGTAAAAACGGAATCAGCATGAAAACAGGTCTTATCTGGAAACCAATAAACGCAATAAGCGCCAGGTAGAGCATTTTACGAATAGAATCTGTATGCGTATACCAAATGAAAATAAAGAGTGTTATGCAGAAAATGCTCGTGGTTTCTGCTGCTACCTGGCCGGCATAATAAGGTAATTGTACATTGGGCAGCATTAGTAAAAGGAAAAGATTCCTGGATAATAATTCCTTCCTGAAATGAAAGATAAGGCGAAGGCATAGCCAGAGAGTAATAAAATGCAAAATCAATTGTACCAGCTTTACGGTGATCGGAGCATCATAGATAAGCTGGCAGAGATAAACAAATACAGGGTAACCCCAGGTCCTTAAAGTCTCAGGTGTATAAACAGGCAAAAAATACCAGGAAGAAAAAACCCCGTGCCGGAAACCCCTTGCCATATGCCAGTAACTGTTGGCATCAGGGAATTCAGCCTGGGCACTGACAAAAAACATAACAAAGATAACCACGATGTTAAGTCCGAGAAGGGCATAATGCGTGGCTTTGCTGGATAACAAAACTTTCATTCGTTATAGGGATTTCATTTTAATTAATTACCGCTTTGGGGAAAATCATCCGGAAAATATCTATTTTCGGCGCGCTTGATTATGATGATAACAGGATAAAATCCATTTTACTAATATTCTCTCGTTCATGACAAAAACATTAACCATCGTTTCCTGCTTATATAACGAAGAAAAAGCGCTACCACTTTTTTATAGCCAATTGCTGGAAACAGTGGACAAAATTGATCCACTTAAATACAAAGTCAATTTTCTCTTTTTGAACAATTGTTCCACAGACCGTTCATTGGAAATATTAAGAGAGTTGGCTTCAGCAGACAGTCGTGTAAACTTCCTTTCTTTAGCCCGGAATTTTGGATACCAGGCTTCACTGCTGGCCGGGTTAAACACGGTTTCTTCTGACCTCGTTTTTATTTGTGATTGCGATGGCGAAGATCCCCCGCATTTGCTGGTAGATTTTCTGGCATTGTATGAGAAAGGACATCGCATTGTATATGGTGAAAGAGCGGAAAGAGAAGAAGGCCGTACGATGATCTGGATCCGCAAAGTCTTTTACCGTGTCCTCCGGTTCCTATCCGATTCGGAAATTATCCTGGACATGGCCGAGTTTTCTCTCTTTGATCAAACGGTAAAAAAAAATATACTGGATAATTCCAACACCTTCCCTTTTATACGCTCCGATCTCGCTTATGTTGGATTCAACCCGGCCGGTATCAAATATAAAAGACGTCATCGCCTGGCGGGGCAGTCCAAGTATAATTTATATAAAATGTACATTTTTGCGGTAGCAGGGATTCTTACTACTTCCACCTTCCCGATGCGGATATCGGCATATGCCATGCCCTTCTTAATCGTGATTGATATCATTACACTTGCTTTCCACCTCATCCGGATCGATCTGCTCATCATGTTAAACCTGATGCTCCTGATCATTACTACGACCCTGGTAAACCTTTATATCGCCAGGATTTATAAAAATGCTATTCGCCGGCCTGTTTTTATAATCGATTATAGTAATTCGAAAATATCCTGGCAAAAAAATAATGAATCAGAATCTTAGCTTTTTATAAATGAACCAGGGAATCAGTCCCAGTATCCAGGCAATGAACCGCCAATAACGGGGATAATAAAATAACTTTTTCTGCGATCCCAGCTGTTTGATCATAAATGTCGCTACCCGGGAGGGGTCTTCTTTTCTAAATGCCAATTTTTTTCCCGCAGACATGCCAGTATCCATATAACCAACCCGGTAAATCTGGAACCGTAAGGACTGTCTTGAAAAAAAATGGGCTAACCCCTTTACATGATATTCCAGCGCAATCTTCGAAGCTGCATAACCAATGTTTTTCCCTCTCGGCCTAATCGCTGCAATTGATGAGACAGCTGCCAGGGTGGCCACCTGATCCTTCAACTTTTCCGAAAATGCTGAGAGCAATAATGCAGGACCCCGATAATTAATCGCATTGGTTTTGTCCAGGATATTTTTGGCACCCGGGCCATCATCCGCCTCACTGACATAACCCGCTGTAACAAAAACCTTGTCGAGGTCATTCAATTCAATACAGGATTGTTCTACAAATTTTGCGGCACCGCTGGCATCAAGGGTTTCCAGGTTGACGGGTAGTACAACAACCTTGATCTTATGTTTTTCAGTCAGGTCCCGGGCCATGTCCCAAAGTCCCTCTTCGTTCCTCGATGCTAAAATGCAATTGGTTCCATGTTCAGCTAAGCGATAAGCCAATGCCCTTCCGAGACCCTGGCTGGCTCCTATTATGATGGCTGAACCTTTCATTTTTATAACTCCAGTCGGTTGCGGAGTTCAGAAACAAATAATCGCTGTGGATCGTAATGGTTAATGGCCCTTTTGAAATCCTCGTAACCGGGATAACAGGCCTTCACCAAAGCGGCTCCTGCCCGGCTGTCTTTACTGGGATTGATGATACCGTTATAGCGAATTGTTACCTGGTCCAGCGCATTGAAGAAATCTATACTTGTTTGATTATTGGGAATATCCAGGGCCAGGCAAACACCCTCGCCGGAAAAACTTATATGATGTGTTTTCCCTTTAAAAAATTTAAGAGAGGCCAGGGCTATTCCCATTTTATAAACGCGGATAAGTTCCCTGATTGAACTCATTGCCTGCTCCCAGTTCTGATGCGGAAAAATGACCTGGTATTCCCTAAAACCTTTTTTCCCGAATAGATGATAATAAACTTCCTTCCCGTAAATAGGAAAACTGGCCGTATAGAGGTTTTGGATAGCAGATACAGGTTTCAACCGGCTCAGCTGGTAATAAACCTGGCACATCCAGTAAGTGGTAAACCTGTTTAGCACCGGTGGACCTTGCCTTGGCGGATAGAGCCGGTTCAAAAATTTAACAGGTTTTGCTGATTCGGTAAATCCGTTTTTTATTTTCTCCAGATATACGATGCCCTTGCCGAATGATCTACCCGACAGGTTAAAATTATTCCAGGAATAAACATAGTCATAGTCATAAGCCTTTTCCTTCATCAGCCGCACGGCTTCGCCGATATTTCCCACTTTCCTGGCTTCGATCTGAACCTGGTTCCCTGCTATTTTTTTAAGCTTAAGTGTAGCGTTTACAATAATACCGGTAAAGCCCATGCCTCCAATGGTCAGGTTGAAAATTTCTTCATTTATTGTGGCCGAACAAACAAGTTCACCTTTTAATGGATGGTATATGGTGAGTTGCTCTATCCAATCCATAAACAGGCCTATCTTATACTGGGATTTTCCGTGTACATTAAAGGCAATGCAGCCGCCAACCGTTATCATGGGGTAGCCAGGTAAAACAGGCAGTTGCCAGCCCGATGGAATCAAAAAATTATTCAGCTCCCCGATACAAATACCTGCTTCTACCTTGACCTGGCCCAGTTTATAATCAAAATTCAGTATTCTATTAAAGGACCGCATATCCAGGGTCAGGCCCCCTTCCAGGGCACTGGCACTGCAATAACTCATGCCGCCTCCTCTTGGTATCAGGGGTAGATCATGCCTTACCTGTAATTCAGCTAATTCGCCTGGTCTCTCGTAATAGCAGTTACAGCTAACAGTCTTATCAAAACTTTGGAGTACAGTTTTACTTATTGCCGGGTTCATTCGATATTACTGGACGCTGTCTCTTGCGAATTATATTCAGGATATTTTTTGTCCTTTTTTCTATTAATTGGTATTGCAGCCAGGCAATCAATGCTACAAACAGAACTGCCGGCATCCATACCCAATAACTATAGATATGGGGTGTACCCGGTTTTACAATCAGCCAATAGATACCGAGGTATAAGAAAATTGATGCAAAATGGGATATATAAAGACTATAGCTGAATTCACCCACCTTCATCAACCAGGGTATGCGAAATTCAAACTTCAAAAAGAAAACGATCAGGACGGCCGAGAGCATGGCCGCTTCAATAAAAGTAAAATCGGTTTCAATTTGAAAGAAAATATTGGCGCCATACATAAATGCCAGGAAACCCCCGAAAATCAGCAGGAATTCTGTTTTGGTATACTCCCTAAACCATCCCGATACCGTTTCAAAATTTGCATAGAGATATACCCCGACCGCGAAATAAATATTATAGACAAATACAAACTCAAAAACGGGCCGGGGCAGGTCCAGGGCCAGGACCATTTCAGGGAATATCAAATTGACAAGAAAAAGCAGCAGTGAAATCAAAACATAAAGGTTGATCTTCCTTAGTAAAAATGGTGCCAGCAGGTAAAACATGACTTCATAGGTCAGTGACCAAAGTGGTGTTACAAAACCCTGCCCCGGCAGGTAGAAAAGATTCCTGATCATCACCCCGGGCTCAAAATAATTGTTCATTTCCATTGTCCTAGAAAACGCGAACTGGGTCAGGCTTCCATCATACCATTGGGGATGCCAATACCGGGTGAGGGCAAATACCAGCCCAGCCCAAACCAGGGCAAGCACATAAGAAGGATAAATGCGGATAAACCGGCGCTTATAAAATTCTAAAGGCGATTTATTCGAGGATAAGCTATGCGCTATGGAAAAACCCGAAAGCACGAAAAAAACAATGACAAATTCAACAGCCAGCCTTGTCAGTAAGCTGCTTCCAAAAACAAAATAATCCTGGATATCCCAGGTATTCCGCGGAAACTTTTTCATGAACTCACTTCCGCCGATCCAAAGTGTTCCCCGGCAATGTGCAATCGCGACATAGAGGGAGGCAATACCCCGGATGGAATCCAGTATCTCGAAAGGAATCTTTCGTTTTTGGTTCATGGTGACCGCGATAGATTATCCTGCCAGGTAACCTTTATAATATTCCCTGATATACTCTTTCAGGCACAGTCTCCAATCGCGCATAATATTCACATTCCGCAAGTCAAGCTTTTTATCAATCAGTCTTTCGGATGGTGGCCGGGCAGCGAAATAGGTCTCCTTAAAATAATCCGAAGAAACCGGGCTGACCTTTATTTCATTCTCCAGGCCCAGCACTTTTACCAATTCCTGGGCTACTTCGAAACGGCCGGTAATACCTCCACATACCATATTATATAACCCCCAGTACTCTTTCTCAAGCAGCAATTTTACATTCCGGGCAAAATCATGTGTATAGGTGGGTGTGCCCAGTTTATCATCAACCACGAATAATTCTTTTCTACCCTCTTTGATCTGGGCCATGATTTTCTGGATGAACTTCTTATCCTTTTTTGGACCGGCGCCCATCATCCAGCCAGCCCGGCAGATCAGATAACGGCGACAATTTTGCTTTACAAATATCTCACCTGCATATTTACTTCGCGCATAATGACCCAGCGGATTCGGTTCATCCCAGTCATCATAAGTGTCCTGGCGGCCATCAAAAATGCCGGCAGTACTGATATATAATAAGGGTATATCCAGCTCGTTGGCGATATAAACAGCATTCTCAGCAGCAATGGTATTGGTATGATAGGCATCATCCTGATTTAGTTCACAATATTCAAGGCTTGTATGCGCCCCGATATGAAAGAGGTAATCAGCCTTGAATTTTTTTACATCCTTGCGGTAATTCTCATAATCGCGGAAATCCAGGTAGCTAAGCCAGTTTTCATTAACATCAATATCCGTGCACTTCAATTCGTACTCATTTTTGAAAATGGTATAAAACGCCTCGCCCAGCATGCCTCCTACCCCGGCCATGTAGATCTTACTCTTTTTACTCATCAGTTTGTTGGTATTACGGTTTTAAAAACATGTAAATATTTTGGAAAATTAGCTTGTAAAGAGAATAACTCTTCCACTGTTTTACGCCCTGCCTGCCCCATTCGTTTCCTAAGCCCGGGATCATCGATGAGTTGCAACAGGCTGCTGATCCATTCCTGTTCCGATGTGGCTAAAAAACCCTGTACACCCTGTTGCATGATGCGATAATTTGTACCATAGGCTGTTGCCACAAAGGGAATAGCAATGGCCATATAGGTCAAGGCCTTCAGGCTGCTTTTTCCCAATGACCATTCATTGGCGGGTATGGGATATAGTCCTATGTCGAATTGGTGAAGGTCCTCCACTTCCCGCTCGGCGGTCCACTGAATAAACTCCGTTGGGACATCCTTCATCTTGTATTCCTTGTTGGCGATGACAAGAAGTTTTACGGGCCGTTGCCGGCTCACAGCAGCCAGTACGGGCTGCAGGCTTTCCAAAAATGGAAGGGTGCTATGTGTTCCAGTCCATCCAATTGTTAGCGGGTTTTTCTGTTCGTATTTCATTACGGGAACAAATCTCTCCGTATCGAAAGTGGAGGAAATATCAACAACCCGTTTATCCTTATTGAGCGATGCGGCAATTTCTTCCAGTTTTGGTGTACACACAATCACATATTTCGCATTTTTCATCATCACCATCGGTTTCTTCCTTCCTTTGAGACGTTGGACAAAACCCGTTTTTAGGTGATCATACCTGGTAATAAAAATCATGTCATCAATATCATAAATGACATTTTTATTGAATAGAAACAGGAGTCGCTCAAATAAGGGAAAACCCAGGGGTGTAACCCAGAGATTCACAAACACGCCATCATAGAAGGGTGAGCGTAACAAGTCGCCAAGCCGGCGCAAGTAACCAATAGCGGTCCAGCCAATCTTTTCCATCGTGCGGCCAGGCTTATAAACAATGTCCCAAAAACGTTTTGTCTGAAAAGAAGAGATGGTAAACTGATAGCCTTCTTTCTCCAGGGCATCCAAATACTGTTCATATTTGAGTCGCTGTGTGGCCGCAGTTCCGCGGGGGCTGGGACAAAGGATCAATACTTTCTTTTTACCTGCACCCATTTAATCCTTCAATATTTTTTTATAAACCTGCAGGTAATCGCCAGCGCCTTTTTCCAGGTCAAAATACCTGAATGCCGCAGCCCTGATCTTTTCTTTCGGAACTGCCAGCAACCAATCCAAACGGCCTATCACCTGGTCGTAGCCCTTTTCTGTAAATTCTTTAACGACCAGCCCGGTAGCGGTATCATCGATCACCGCCCCCGTATCCCCGATATTATTACAGATAACCGGAATCCCCATTCCCATTAGCTCAGCATGTTTGGTTGGAGAGGATGCAATCTTGGAATAAGTAGGCCGGATAAAAAAAATACTGCAATCACTTAAGGCAATATAAAGTGGTAATTCATTTCTCCCGGCATAGCGGGTAATGACCTTTTCCGCCGGAATACCTGATTCGGCAATCTCCTTTTGGATAAAGGAAGGATCATCCTTTGTCATCAACAACATCAGGAACTCAGGGTGTTTTTCCAAAAGCCGTTTATAAAAGGCGAACATCTCTTTTGTCATATACCATCCGCCGATAGAACCCAGGTAAGAAATAACCTTCTTCCCCGGTTCAATACCCAGGCTTTTACGAAGATTTTCCAAATCATCCCGGTTCAGGCCCTGGTAATTAAAATGATCCAGGTCGGCGCAACAGGGTATGACATCGATATCGAGGTGACGATACTCTTCGCGGGCTGTCAATTCAGCCTTTGCAGCCCTGGTCAGGGATATGATTCCATCGGCATTTTCCAAAAATTGTCTTTCCTTTATTTTATAATGACGATAAACTCTCCGGAAAAAGGGATTATAGAGGTTCCATTGACCGCTGTCGACTTTCTCATCTGCCCAGAGACCCCGCATGTCAAACAAAAATTTACAGCCAAATTTCATTTTCAGCCGTAAACCGGTTTCGGCTGCTACATAACTCCGGCAATGGATCATATCAAACCGCTGTTGCCTGAACAAACGGAAAGCCATATTATCCAGCCGCCAGCGATCATATATTTTTGATAATACCGGAGGGTTACGGGTATATGTAAGCGGGACCCAGTCAATTGCAGCCTTTCGGGTAATTTCTTCAATAATATGTTTCTCCTTTTGGAAGCGGTTTTTTTTTTCAAAACTCAGCAGGGTAAACCTGTATCCTTTTGCAGACAGGGCTACGAGGTAGGGTAATACCTGCGATTGCCCCAGTGGATCCGTCATGCCATCATAAGAAACATATAATACCCGGGCCATTATTTTTTTTCCATCATCCATTTGTGCAGGAGGACCAGGGCCCACAAGCGGTTATAGAGATAGTCTTTCCCCCCGAGGAATTCCTTTACCAGGTTTTGCACCGGTTCATATTTTACAATCCCGGCGTTTTCAATGACTTCCTTTGCCAGGTATTTATCCAGCAGGTAGCGCAATTCTTTGGAAAGCCATAAGCGAAGCGGGATGGCAAAACCCCACTTTGGACGGTTGAAAAAAGAAGCGGGAACATAGTCATACAAAACCTGTTTCAACAGGTATTTTCCTGTATCACCCCGTAGTTTAAGATTCTCAGAAAGATTAATGGCGAATTCAATGATCCGGTAATCCAGCAAAGGCACTCTTACTTCCAGTGAGTGATGCATAGACGCCCGGTCAGTTTTAACCAGCAATTCTTCCGGCAGGTAGTTTAGAATATCAAAAAAACTTTGCTCCTCAACAGGTGAAAGTTTGCGAGGTGAACGCATCAACGTTTCGTCCAGTTGAATCGGAGCAGGATTCACCAGCAAGTCATTGATTTCCCTTTCTGTAAAATAATACTGCTCCTGGGAAAAAATATGACTTTTGATACGTTGTTCCGAATCGTACTCAAACATCTTACTGCCCCGCTTCAGGCGGTTATCACCAAAAGCATGAAGTGTTTTAGCGATGGGCTTTCTGAAGGTGCGGATAAAAGGGTTGGCCAGGCGCCTGGACCAATAATAAAATCCATAACCCATAAATAACTCATCTCCTCCGTCTCCTGATAAAGCGACAGTCACATGCTTGCGGGCCAGCCTGGAAACCATGAGCGTGGGAATTGCGGATGAATCAGCATAGGGCTCATCATAAATGTCCAGCAAGGAATCAACCAGTTCCAGTGCCTCTTTCTGGGTAACAATAAACTCATGATGATCTGACCCGATATGATCAGCCACTTTTCGTGCATACTTGGCCTCATTGTATTTCTCTTCCTTAAAACCAATTGAAAAGGTCTTTACAGGCAGGGAAGATGTGCGCTGTGCTGCAGCGGCAACAATGCTCGAATCCACGCCCCCACTAAGGAAAATGCCGACGGGCACATCACTGATCATGCAATAATTGACACTGCTTTCAACCAGCCGGCCCAGTTCCTTTTTAGCAAAATCTTCATCCGTAACAACTTTTTTTTCTATTTTCTCCGACAAGCTCCAATAGGAGCCTTTTTCGAGTTTTCCTTTATTAAAAATTACATACTCACCCGGTTTAAGTTTCCGGCAGGAATTATAAATGGAAGCATCCCCGGGTATATATCCTAAATACAAAAAACTGCTTACAGATGACCGGTCAATCTCTTTCGGAATATCCAGCTTTAACAGGGCTTTCAATTCGGAAGCAAAAGCAAATTCGTTGTTACGGTGATAATAGTACAGTGGCTTTATTCCGACACGGTCTCTCACCAGGAATAATTTCTGTTCCTGCTGGTCCCATATAACAATGGTAAACATGCCATTCAGGTCATTAATAGCCGCCAGCCCTGATTTGGCAAATGACTCAATGATAATTTCAGAATCCGAACTGGTGCGGGGTTGGATTCCATATTTGGCAGCAACCTCCCGGAAATTATATACCTCGCCATTATAAATCATTACATAACGCCGGTCCTGGGAATAAAAAGGCTGGTTGGCGGCAGCTGAAAGATCCAATATACTGAGTCGCCTGTGTCCAAGTCCAACACCGGTAACTGGATCATAAAAAAATCCGCCTGCATCGGGACCGCGGTGCTGCAGGCAATCCGTCATAGCCTGCAATTGCTGTTCATTAAATTTTTGCCCCACGAACCCAGTTATCCCGCACATATTATTTTTTTATCCCTTTAACGACCGCCGCAGAAAATTTTTCTTTCCCATACACGATATAATCGGCAAATGTCACATTCATACCTGCCTCTTCAAACCATTTTTTTACAGTTGCAATAGCCTGGGGGTGATCGTGCTGAGGTGAATACATATCAAAGGTATCCAGGATGACCCACTCCTTCAATTCGTCTTTCGACAAGTTATGCGGTAAGGTGCCTTTGATATCACAAATGGGAAGGAATCGGTTGAATATTTTGCCGACACCCATTTTATCAAAAAAGAAATAAGCCTTCATTAACCAGCCCGCATTTTTTTCAATCCTGGCCAGGAGTTTGTCATGGGACATATTCTTTGTAAAAGGCCGGAACAGGTATTTAGCATGAATTTTTGTCCACCAGCCTTTGACAGGATAAAAATCCACAACCACTTCACCACCTGGTTTTGCTTTCGCGATCAGGCATTCCACCGATTTCCGGAAGTCCGGGGTATGTTGTAAGACCCCAAAACAAAAAACCTTATCAAAAGAATTATCAGGAAATGGCATTTCATAAACACTGGCCTGGAAAAGCCTGAACCGGTCGCCATGATGACCATTGTTCCGGAAATTGGCTGACACAGCATCGGAATAATCCACGCTATACAAATTGCCATTGGTATGATCCAGGAATACCTGGCTGAAACGGCCGGCCCCGCTGC
Organism: Chitinophagaceae bacterium; assembly: GCA_036277695.1. GTDB lineage: Bacteria > Bacteroidota > Bacteroidia > Chitinophagales > Chitinophagaceae > CADEDV01. The sequence goes on along the minus strand of DASUMO010000117.1, from coordinate 1,490 downwards.
CTACTTCCAGTACATTTTTGCCAGTCAGATCTTCCTTATCCCAACCTGTTACGGCAAAAAAACGTTCCGTGCTTTGCCGGGTATTATTATTATCCCTGTCTATCTGTGTTTTCTGGAATTTGTTCCATTGAAACCCGAAGCTGTCCGTATAGTTATTTTCATGCACAATTCGGACCACGCCTCCAATTACCGGAAACCGATGGCCTTTTTTATCCGTATACGCTTCCTGTTCCCTTTCCAATAAAGAGCCGTCAACAGGATTAATCAACTCGATCATCATCAAAAAATTAACGATAGAAAATTATTTTTTCAGGTAGGCCGGTACCAGCATTCTGGCGGGGTCTGTTCCGAGATAAGGCGGAATGCCTTCAAAATAAAGTAACCCGGATTGCTTATAGATCTTCCAAATGCCTTCTTCCCCTTTCTTGACATCCACCACAAAGGTTTCCTCAGCGCCGTTTTCATGACTGAGGACCCGACCGGAAGGACTTTCCATCAGCAATGAAACCGTTTTGCTTACCTGGAAGCGTTTTACTCCCGCAGGCACATAAAAATAAAAGATGTTATAGCCAGCCACAGTACTGGTCAGCAATTTCTCTTCGGGACGTATGGTGATACTATAGGCAATCCCGGGTGAAAATTTCAACACAAACATTTTTTTCTCGTCCTCCACCCGGAGCCTGTACAAACCGGGTGCCAGCGGCGCCAGGCTGAATCGTTCCTTACTATTTTTCTGGGTTTGTGTGGCCCGCATTAAGGGTGACTGCTTCTCTGCATCATCTATTTTATACAGTATTATCCTGACTGGCCGGTCTACCGCGGGATTGGCAGCATAACCGCTGGTCAATTCAACATAATTCTCCGGTGATTTTTTGGAAATCCGAATGATATATTCGGTATTGCCCCAGGTACCGGTTCCGCTTTGGGGATATTGACTCGCTTGCGCGTTTACAATATCTGTGAGCCTGACAAAATTCTTATCCGCATTGAATTTAGTGATGCCTTCTGTTTTCCGAATGGTTTGCCTGTCTTCCCTAAATGCCCTTTCCAGTTCCTGTTCGGTATAAGGCCGGCTATCGCTTTTCCAGGGCTGGTTGGGGTTATCGTACCAACCCATACCCTTGAACCCGCTGTAATTTCCCAGTGATACCATGGCAGGCAGGGTGGCAAAAGCAGCAGTCTCAAAATTCCGCCAGGCATAATTCAACGTAGTAAATAGATTGTCCTGGGTGGGATTCTTCTTGAGGTTGCGGAATAAAACGATATAATGCAGGTACAGTTTTACCTGGTTTATCCTATTGCGGATTTTTTCATTGGGCGCCTTATTATAGGCTTCCTCCGTCAATTGCAGCCAGTCTGCGATATCATTGTCTGCCGGTACCCGGTTCGGATAGTCTTCCCAACTATCCATCATCTTCCTCATATAAGGTGCAACGCTTCCAAATGCTGCCGGGTAAAATTCCTTTTTTATTTGCTCTATATCGGCATCC
>DASUMO010000116.1:0-10771 GCA_036277695.1 Chitinophagaceae bacterium | reverse complement strand
CACAGCTGTTGGTGAAAACGTAACCATGGTGGTCTGGCATTACGATTATACCCATAAGGATTGGGGGGTTCGTAATTATACCCAGGCATCCATTCAAACCTGGGAGAATGGAAAAATCATCAGGGAGCAATTCTTTTATGGAAGTTAAAATGTAAATGAACCATCGTGAAAAAACATTTTTTTTATACTACTGATCACTGGACCGGTGTTTTCGCAAGGATTTCCCTGGGCCTGCTGATATTACCGCATGGACTTCAAAAAGTTTTTGGCTGGTTTGGCGGTTATGGATTTACGGGTACCATGAATTATTTCACCGGAAGCATTGGTATTCCCTGGCTGTTAGGTGCATTTATCATTTTTACCGAATTTGCCGGAGCCATCCTGCTAATCACAGGAGCAGCAACCCGACTTTGGTCGCTGGTAATTATCGGTATCATGCTGGGGACAATTGTAAAAGTGCATGGTCAACATGGCTTTTTTATGGATTGGTCAAACAAACTTAATGGTGAAGGTTTTGAGTATCACCTGGCCATTATCGCAATATCGTTTTTACTTTTCCTGAATGGAGCAGGAAGGTATTCGGTGGACAGGAAACTGGCTATCCAGTATTCCCAGGCAGATTCGGGGGACCTGGTCTGATGCCAACTCGTTCAATTCATAGGCAGACACTGAAAATTATATAAATCATTAGGGTAATTCTGTAACGGTAGGTGCAAGTGCCTGAATTAGATTTGTGCTATAAAAAAATGGATTATGGAAGCATTAAAATTTAAGACAACGATCAAATGTTCAGGTTGCGTGGCACAGGCGACTCCTTTCCTGGATCAGGCGGTAGGTGAAGATAACTGGAAAGTAGATATTCTAAACCCCGATAAAGTATTGACGATTGAAACGAAAGAGGGAATCAGCGAGCAAACGATTGTAAAAGCGATACAGGATGCCGGCTATAAAGCGGAAAGAGTGAATTAGACCGGATTTTGGTGTTGGACAGGAATATAATTAGCCGGCAGATTGACAAGGTGGCCCCCGTCACCTTGTTTTTTTAGTTTTGGGAGTAGCTGTTTCAAAGTACAAACAGGATCCGATTGAATCCCGTAGTAATTACAAATGATCCATTTTGAAATTCCTGGCACAATTACAACAAAAGGTAAAAACACTAAAATCCCAGGTAATGGTCCTGGTGCTGGCTTACCGCGATAAGCGCACCCCGTTTTTGGCTAAACTATTAATTGGTATCACAATTGGCTACTTATTAAGCCCGGTTGATCTGATACCTGATTTTATTCCCGTGCTGGGTTTGCTGGATGATTTGATTATAGTGCCGGCTCTGATCCTATTATCAATAAAACTAATTCCTGCAATTGTACTTAATGAAGCCCGGGAAATAGCGCGATCCAACCCCCGGCAACTGAAAAAGACCAATTGGGTTTTTGCTATTATCATCATTATTATATGGTTTCTTGCCTTTTATTATGCCTTCAAAGCTTTTTATTAGAAATTAGATTGAGGAACGCTTTATCTTCCTCAACTGCCTGGCCATGATCACTACTTTTCTCCCTTCAAATTCCACCAGCATATTTCCGTTCTTTCCCCGTATACATTTCCCGTTTGATCTCCTGACGGCATTGCAAGGCGTATCCCTTAATGAAGAATCCGTTTGCCTGTCACCGCGATACATATAATCCGTCATCATATCCACTCCGGTTGGGTTGGTCTATACTTTTTATTGTCAGATCCTGATCTTTCCTTCAATACTTCCATCCAGTTCCTTGCCTGTTATGGCTCCGGCAGCCATCTTGAGCATCGAAACAATCTTTCCGTCTTTTGTATCCCAGTAATAGCCCTGTTCAGGAACAATTTTTATAAGGGTCAGTTCAGGATCGTCCGGGCCATCGAACCAGGTTTTTACCCAGGGCGACCACAATTCTTTTGCTTTGGCAGCATCCTGCATAATAGCGGCCTTGCCATACAGACTTAAATATTCGCTGCTTCCCTTATTGGAATAGAATAATTGTACCCTGTTATCACGCTCAATATGCTGGTTTTTATCACTGTCTTTCTCGCTGAAGAACCATAAGCTTCCATCGTTCTCCACTTTTTGTGTACTCATCGGCCTAGTTGAAAGGGGCAGTTCAGTCAGCGCCGTGGTGAAAAAACAAATATCCGCTCTTTCCGCCATGTCCTTGACTTTTTGGACGGACTGATTGTGATCGAGATGAAGTATATCGCTCATCGTATATGTTTTGGGATATAAGTCCTAATAATATGCCAGTTTGCAATGTGGAAGTTTTGCAGAGAAAAAAAGATGAATAGTTAATCACATTAAACCTTGCTATAATTGAAATAGGGAATAGTCGCCCCGGTTGTGCTCATTTTAGCCCGGGCAGGATAAGGAAAAAAAATGCATCTTCCCTTCTACAGGAAAGATGCATTAATGAAATGGCGTTTTGGTTATTTGAAGAGTCCGGGGTGCAACAGGGCATAGGGTCCGGCCATGAAATGACCCTGCCAGGCTTTTCTTTGCATCATCGACATGTCCATCTTTCTCTCATCATTGAGAGATTCATTTATTGTTTGATTTACTGCCGGTTTCGTTTTATGAACGAGGGATGAGCTGTTTTTTTTCTGTTCATAAAAAGGCAACCATTCCCGGATCCGGGTTATGATGTTTATTGAAATGGTCTTCATGCTTCTTAATTTAATTGTTAACGAATAATGAAGTGATCCTTTAACGGCGACTTTTATTCAGGCTGATGCTTTCATAAAATCGAGGGGGGATTGCTCCCCGGCAATAACAATATTCATTTCCAGTGCCAGGTCCAGCAGTTTCTGGTTCAGGTCGCCCAGCCTGGGTGAACGCATCGGGTTTTCAAAAAAAACGATGATATCCACTTCACGATTACGGATCATTTCCGCCATCAGTTGGTAGCCGCCGGTATTTTCGCCAACCAGCTTTTGAACGGGGCGGTTGACCGTCCCTTCAAGGATATAGGCGGTTTTACTGGTTGCCACCAATTGATGTTGTCCCAGCATATCCTTATGCTGGTAGGACCACTCGATCAGTTCTTTTCTTTTATCTGTGGAAGCCACTACGGCGATCCGTTTTACAGGACTAAGATTATTTGTGTGTTTCATAATTTTTTGTTTCATAGTGATAATAATAGAATATCCCGCACTTGCCCATTGGCAGGTGATGACGGAATGATTCCGTCAAGCAAGGTCCAGGAATAAATGGCAAGAATTGACAGGGGTAATACGCGATCTCAGATTTCAGACACCAGCCTTACCGGCTTTCCTGATTGCAGTATTTCGCTGATTAGTTCAGTATGGTCATGAGCAGCAGCCGTAATTACAATGAGATCGAGATTATGGTCCTCTATGATGCTCTGCCTGTTGTTTACTATTTCTGCTTCGGGGTGATTCAGCCTTATCGTGTTTTCGGAAGCACCAGCCTCGAGTAGAACTTTCTTCAGGTTATATCCTTTCAAACTGCTAATCGCAGCTAATTTGAAAGGCTGTTGTGGTTGCCCACATATGATCAATCCTATTTGTTTAAACGTTTCCATAATTGTAAGGTTTCAAAATTGACTGGGCAAAAATAAGTCTTTTTGTTGAAACGTTTCAACAATATACAGTTATTCCTTAACTTTGCCGGGAGATTCGTCAATCCATGAGGTAAACGTCTTGATTTGTAGTAGATTGCACCTAGGTGCCAGGATCAAGCTTTTGTTAAAACGATTGTTCATTCAAAATTATGGCCAGGAAGGTTTCATTAAAAGTTATTGCACAAAAAGCAGGGGTCTCTACCACCCTGGTATCCTATGTTTTGAATAATCAAAAGGTCAACCGGATCAATAAGCAAACCGCGGAAAAAATAAGGCAAGTAGCGCGGCAATTACATTATAGGGCCAACCTGGTAGCCAAAAGCTTAAAAACAAATAAAACCTTTACCATAGGCTTGGTAGTGGCCGATATTTCGAACCCGTTTTTCTCCTCGCTGGCCCGTATCATTGAAGATGCCGCTGAAGAAAAGAACTATATCGTCATTTTTGGGAGTTCCGACGAAAACCTGGAAAAATTTTCAAGGCTTACCGATACCTTTATGAACCGCCAGGTTGATGGGATGATCATTGCACCTCCTGAAAATGCAGAGCAACAAATCGAATACCTGGAGCAACAACAAGTACCGTTTGTAGTAGTAGACCGTTATTTCCCTTCTTTAAATGTTGATTATGTGGTTTTGGACAATACCGATGCTGCCCGGCAGGCTGTTAATCATTTGATAGATGGGGGGCGAAAGCGAATTGGAATGATAACTTACAGGACAGGGTTGAAACACCTGGCTGATCGAAGACTGGGTTACAAAAAAGCCTTGCATGAACATAGTATCCATTGTAATGAGGGATGGTGCAGGGAAGTAGGGATTGGCAACAGTAAATCCGAGATTGAAGAAGCCGTTCATGCATTATTGTTTTCCGCTGAACCTGTTGATGCCATTTTACTGGCTTCCAACTATATCGCTAACCATGCAGTAAAATACATTAATACCCTCCCTGTCAAAGTTCCCCTTGACCTGGCCCTGGTGTGTTTTGATGAAACAGAATCGCTGGATCTTTTTTATGCACCACTGAGTTATATTGAGCAGCCTTTAGAGGTTATGGGACAAGAGGCGATCCGGATCCTGCTAAATAAACTGGAAAAAAAAGAAGAGCCGGTACAATTAAGCCTGAAAGCCAAACTGGTTCCCCGGGAATCGAGCAGGCCCTGAACAAGGTTTGGAATTATTTGTTTTCTAAATACGGAAATTCCTTTGTATGACAGACCGAATAATGGGTATCCATCATATCACCGCTATTGCCGGTGATGCACAGCGTAATTATGATTTTTACACAAAGATGATGGGATTGAGACTGGTTAAAAAAACAGTCAACTTTGATGATCCCGGTACTTATCATTTCTATTACGGCGATGAGAATGGTTCACCCGGAACCATCCTCACATTTTTCCCCTGGACCTATATTAAACGCGGCATGACGGGTAATGGTATGGCCACCGAGATCAGTTATGCAGTGCCGGAAGGCAGCTTTGAGTTCTGGAAAAACCGATTCGATCAGTCTAAAGTGAAATATGCCCAACCTACAGAAAGGTTTAACGAACCTCTTCTTTCATTCCAGGATCCGGATGGTTTGATCCTGAATTTGGTAGTTCCCAAAATCACTGACAAACGTGTACCCTGGGAAACAAATGATATCCTGGCAGAGCATGCCACCCGCGGTTTTCATAGCATTACACTAATGGTAAAGGATATGAAACCCACGGCCGGTGTGCTGACAGATATCTTCGGTTACAGTTTGCTGAAACAGGAGGGAAAACATTTCCGTTTCGTCACCGATGCAGTTCCGCATGCTTCCATCGTGGATATTATCGAAGAACCGCAAGGTAAACCCGGTATTGTGGCAGGCGGTACCAATCACCATGTGGCTTTTCGCGTAAAAGATGAAACAGTATTAATGGCATACCGGGAAAAGGTGCTGGCTCATGGATTGAATATTACCCCCAAGATTGACCGCAACTATTTCTTTTCACTCTATTTCAGGGAACCGGGTGGGATTTTATTTGAGATAGCAACCGACAATCCTGGTTTTGCCGTGGATGAAGCATTGAATGAATTGGGTACTCATTTAAAACTTCCACCCCAATACGAGCCCCAACGATCGCATATTGAGGAAATCTTACCCGTTCTCATTCCCTGAAAAAAAATCATGCATAGGAAAGAAATTATAACAAGAGGTAAAAAGCCGGAAGAAGCTGTTGCCGTATTGATCCTTATTCATGGCAGGGGTGGGAGTGCCGACGATATATTAAGTCTTGCACCTTATTTCCCCCTGCATGACTTTGCACTGCTGGCTCCGCAGGCTACCAACCATAGCTGGTATCCCTATTCTTTTATGGCACCTGCAGCTTCCAATGAACCCTGGCTTACTTCCGCACTCTCATTGTTGAATGAATTGGTGCTGGAACTGGAATCCAAAAGAATTTCCCGGGAGAATATTTACTTTCTCGGATTTTCACAGGGAGCCTGTTTAACGCTTGAGTTTGTCACCAGGCATGCGGCAAAATACGGGGGCGTAATTGCATTTACAGGGGGTTTGATCGGTGAAAAAATCAACCTGCAAAACTATGGTGGTAATTTTTCAGGAACACCCATTTTTATTGGAAGCAGTGATCCCGATCCCCATGTGCCGGTTGAAAGAGTCAATGAAACCTCGGCAATTTTGGAGAAAATGGGGGCCAGGGTGAGCAGGAAAATCTATAAAGGAATGGGGCATACCATCAGCCAGGAAGAGATCCATGAGGCGAAAAGCCTGATCTTTTCGGGGCGAAATAACCTTTCCTGATCAAATAGGATCAGGAACACATTTATACCATCCTGATCTACCCTGTTTCACCGGCATGCCAACCAGCAGGCTTGTGGTATAGTTTGTGCAATACCTGGGCAAGCACCAGCTTCATGAACATACAACTGGCCGACGATACAATCATTAAAGTTAAACAACCCGAAAAGATCATTGCTGATCCGGCTTTAGCCGCCCAGGCCGTAAAACTGCTCTATGTCAATGATGCACAGGAAGGGATCCGGCGTGTTGCCGCTGGCAAGGGTTTCCGCTATGTTTATAAAAACAAGACAGTAAAAGATAAATCTATCCTGGAAAGAATACGGAAACTGGCCATTCCGCCTGCCTGGGAAAATGTTTGGATCTGTGCTTCGGAACATGGTCACCTGCAGGCTACGGGAACGGATGCCCGAAAAAGAAAGCAGTATAAATACCATGCCCTGTGGAATGAACTCCGCAACCAGACCAAATTCTACCGCATGTTGCAGTTCGGGCAAACATTGCCATCGATCCGTAAAAAAGTAGCAGAGGATCTTTCGCTTTCAGGAATGCCAAGAGAAAAAGTGCTGGCAGCTGTTGTGGCTTTAATGGAAAAAACAAGTATCCGGATCGGGAGCGGTATCTATGAAAAAATGTACGGGTCCTTTGGATTAACGACTTTAAAGAACAAGCATGTAAACGTGAATGGAAGCAAAGTCAAGTTCACATTTAAGGGCAAAAAAGGCATCGAACACGATATCAGTATAAAAAGTAAAAAGCTGGCTACCATAGTCAGGCATTGCCTGGATATTCCAGGGAAAGAGTTATTTCAATATTACGATGAGAAGAATGAAAGGCAAAGTATTGATTCGGGAATGGTGAACGAGTATATAAGGACTATCTGCGAAGCAGATTTTACTGCAAAGGATTTCCGGACCTGGACCGGTACGGTGCAGGCATTGGTCGCTCTCTGTGAGGCAGGTCCATGTAATTCTGTCTCTGAGACAAAAAAGAAAATACTGGAAGTACTGGATAAGGTGGCAGGACACCTGGGCAACACCAGAACTATCTGTAAAAAATATTATGTGCACCCCCTGCTGCTGGATATGTATGAAAACAACAAGCTTGAAAAATACCAGCAAAAATTGAAAGCGATTAAAACGGATGAAGATATCATCACAGGTATGAACCCCGTCGAAAAATTGCTGCTGGATATATTAAAAGCCGCCTGATTTTCCGGCGATCGGTTATCGGCCCATCCAACCACCATCCACTGTAACGATTGTTCCATTTACATAATCAGAGGCTGGCGAAGATAGAAAAACAAAGGCGCCGGCCAGGTCTTCCGGTTGTCCCCAGCGATTAGCAGGTATCCGGGCCAGGATAGCGTTATTTCGCTCAGGATCCGCCCGGAGTTGAGCCGTATTATCAGTGGCAATATAACCCGGTGCTACACCATTCACTGTTATACCATACCTGGCCCATTCATTGGCAAACGCTTTTATCAGCGATGAAATAGCTCCCTTGCTGGCGGCATAACCGGGTACATTGATACCTCCCTGGAAAGAGAGAAGCGATGCCGTGAATACAATTTTTCCATAGCCTTGTTCAACCATTCTTTTTCCAATTTCACGGGTCAGGATGAACTGGGCATTGAGATTGATGTTAATGATGGTATCCCAATAGTCATCCGGGTGCTCAGCCGCCGGTTTGCGGAGGATATGACCCGCATTGTTCACCAGGATATCAATTCGGGGATGATCGGCTTTTACTTTTTCGATGAAAGAATACAACGATTGCCTGTTGGTAAGATCGCATTGGTAAGAATAAAATTTCTTGCCGGCAGCGTTTACAGCTTTTTCTACATCACTCCCTGGTTCAGGTTTCGAACTTACACCAATTATATCTGCACCGGATTCCGCCAGCGCGATGGCAATTGCCTTACCGATGCCCCGGCTGCTACCGGTTACCAGGGCTAGTTTGTTGTCGACTCTGAAATTCATAGCTTGATTGTTACGAAGGTTGAACGATAGTTGCAGGGTTGTTGAACAATGGCGGCTTTCAATAAGTGACTTGCTTTTACCCGGATGCAGGTGCTATTGCAATGTCTGCACGGGCACCGGATCCATATCAGTGAAAACCATATTCTCGCCTGCCATAGCCCAGATAAAGGAATAGTTCGCGGTCGCTACACCGCTGTGAATGCTCCAGCTGGGTGAAAGAATGGCTTCCTCATTATTCAGGAACATATGCCGGGTTTCATGGGGCTGTCCCATAAAATGTATGACCCTTTGACCTTCGGGCAAGTCAAAATAGAAATAAGCTTCCATACGGCGGTCATGCAGGTGCGGCGGCATGGTGTTCCAGATACTGCCTTTTTTGAAATTGGTTACTCCCAAAACCAGCTGGCAACTTTTGATCCCGTCCAGGTGAATGTATTTATTGATCACACGGTGATTATTATTATCCAGGCTGCCCATTTCAGCGGGTAAGGCTTCGGATGGTTTCATCAGCCGGGTAGGATATTCCTGGTGCGCGGGGCAGGAAAAGAAAATGAATTTGGCAGGACTGGATTTATGCGTACTGCTGAATATGATTTTTTGTTTGCCTTTACCTATATAGAGGCAATCCTGTTTTTCCATTTCATATTTTTCACCCTCCACTGTTACGGACCCGTTACCGGCAATATTGATGATCCCTATTTCACGTCTGGCCAGGAAATGATCGGACTTCAATTGTTCATAGGTGCCCAGTTCCAGTGCCTGGTTAATGGGATGGGCAGCTCCTACGATCATACGATCATAATGGGTATATGCACACTCGATCTTGTCGGCTGATACCAGCTTTTGCAGAAGAAATTTATCCCGGATTTCCCGGGTAGTATATTTTACAAAGTCATCGGGGTGCACCTGGTGAATGATCTTCATAATAAAAAGCTTTATTGTATGGTATTGTTTTCTGTTTCAACGAACGAATTGGTTTGCATACTGCCGGAATTCATCAGCAGGTTTTTGACCTGCTTGTGCCGGGCTCTCACGATATCTTTGTAAAACAACAATGTTTTCCCGGTATTACAGTCAACAAATGAATTATAAAGCAGGCGGGAATGCTGAACACCCGTTAAGCTGATCAATGGCTGGCTGCCTTCGGTATGACAATTACTGAAATAATTATCCTGGATCAGCAAACCGGGCCCCAGGGTGCTTTCATCATTACCCCCCCGGTACAGGTCCAGCACCATACCTTTCTGGTTGGTAAAATTGTTTTTTTGTATCCGGAGCTTTTCCGCATTATAATAGCCTTTGTCCGTTTTTTCACCAGAAAGCAGGAGCACATTGGTATAGTTATTTTCAAAATTGGAGTTTGCCAGCACTATGCTGTCAGCCAGCGTGGAGGGATAGGCATAAAAGATATTTTCACATCCATAATTCCTGTTGAAATAACGGAAATCGCAATGGGAAATAACAAGGGAATAATGTTCGGAAGGACCGCTGCTGTCGCTGGCAATAAAATGCGTGGATTTCACATCGCTGCCATCCAGTTTGAGATTTTCTAATACCAGGCTGCCATTTTCCTTTATCTCAAAAAGGGTCTCCAGGCGGGGCACCGTATGCAGGTTGATAAACTCTTTTGCATTAGTTTTTATTCTCAGCGGAGCTTCTACCTGCAGGGATTTATGGAATATATAATCGTTGCCGCTAAGCTGGATTTCGGCCGGCCGTTTTTTTTCAAGCACGTTATAGATATCCCGGGCTGTTTTGCAAACCACTACCGGATAGCTCACCCTGGTGTTGGGAGATTTTTTTGCAAACCAGGCAGCTCCGCTATTGGCCAGTGTTTGTTTTTCCCGTTGTGAAATGTTGGAAACCGGCGATCCTGATATTGCTGTTGACAAGGAGGGGCGGACCAGGGTTTTTTCAAAACCGGTTACTAATACCTGTGCCAGGTTTTTGCTGACTTTATTATTGTTGAAATGAATACCTTTTATGTTATCATAGGCTTTATAGATAATACTATCCCTGCTATTGTAAAAAGTATTACCGTTAAAGACCACGTTATCCGGTGGCAGGGTTCTTTCCGCGTCGCTGCCTTCCCCGAATGTAACAGGTGCCGATTCATAAAATAAGTTACCACTGATTTCCGCATCGCTAACCTGCACATAACGGTGAGCCGGGGAATTGGGAATGCCGTTCATGATGGCCATGGGCGCACGGAAATCCAGGCCCCTGCATTTATAGAAAAGATTGTCCTTCACTTTTTGTCCCTTATTAATGATCCGGACACCGCCTGTTCCCGGCTTATCATTTCCCAAAACAAGATTCCCGCTTACCAGGTTATTGTCGCCATGCCTGAGTACGATGGCCCCCTGGCATTCTTTCAATACATTATCCCGGATT
>DASUMO010000115.1:0-6302 GCA_036277695.1 Chitinophagaceae bacterium | reverse complement strand
ATATGACCAACTCCACTTTCAATTACGGTATTGATAGTTTAACGAATCCCATCACGATGGCCCTGGCACAGGGTAAGATCAAAGGTGTATTAAGTAATGAAGCAGTAAGTAAGATAAAAATCAGCCAGCAGCATGTTCGCGATATAGTAGAAAATAACCGCACTGTTTACGGCGTGAATACCGGCTTTGGCATTTTAGCCAATAAAACCATTTCAGAAGAGGATACTGCAACGCTTCAATACAAAATTCTCCAAAGTCATAGTGTAGGCGTAGGTGACCCGATTCCATTAGAAATTGCAAGGATCATGCTCATCACCAAGGTGCAGGCACTGGCCCGGGGATATTCGGGCGTTCAGTTGGGAACCCTGGAACGCATTTGCTGGCATATTGAAAATGATGTGATCCCTGTGGTTCCCGAAAAGGGTAGTGTCGGCGCTTCCGGTGACCTGGCTCCGCTGGCTCATTTATTTCTTCCACTGATAGGGCTGGGCGAAGTTTTTTACAAGGAAAGAAAATATAAGTCCCAGGATATTTTAAAACAGTTCGGGCTTTCGCCTGTTCAATTAGGACCCAAGGAAGGCCTGGCATTGATCAATGGCACACAATTCATTTTAAGTTTTGCGGTCAAAGCGGTGCAGCGAATGCAAAACTGTCTCGAGGCGGCAGATATTATCGGGGCTATGAGCCTGGAAGCCCTGACAGGCACCAAAGCACCATTTGATGCAAGACTGCACGAACTGCGCCCTTTTAATGGTAATAAACTGGTGGCCCAGCGCCTGCGCCTGCTATTAAAGGATTCGGCCATTATGCAAAGTCATGTGGATTGCGGTCGTGTGCAGGACCCTTATTCGCTTCGCTGCATGCCGCAGGTGCACGGCGCCAGCCGCAATGCCTGGCTGCATCTAAAAGATCTTACCGAAATTGAATTGAATGCCGTTACGGATAACCCGGTTATCCTGGATGCAGACGATACGATCAGTGGGGGTAATTTTCATGGACAACCGCTGGCACTACCTCTGGACTATGCCTGTTTTGCAGCTTCCGAATTAGGCAATATCAGCGACCGGCGTTGTTATTTATTATTGGAAGGTAAATGGGGCCTCCCCCTATTGTTGATGAAAGATGTGGGATTGAATAGTGGCTTTATGATTCCCCAGTACACTACGGCCGCCCTTGTTACAGAAAATAAAACCCTTTGCTTTCCCAGCAGTGCAGACAGCATTCCTACTTCGCTGGGGCAGGAGGATCATGTGAGCATGGGTAGTATAAGCGGGCGCAAATTGAACAGGGTCCTGGATAACCTGGAATTTATTTTAGCTATTGAACTCCTGTCAGCCTGCCAGGCCATTGAGTTCCGCCGGCCCCTGAAAAGTTCGGAATTGTTGGAATTTGCGCATGACCATGTGCGGCATTACGTAGGCTTTGCTGCCGAAGACAGGATCTTTGCCGACGATATCAATAAAGTGGCGGGCATTATCAAAGATTTTTCTTTTGTTGAAAAACTGAATGAATTTGCGAAGCAGAAAGGTGTGGAATTAAACCAGGGCTTTGATGCATTCAGGTAATAAGGGAGAATAATACAAAATAATAACTATGCAGCGATCACTGCTTATTATATTGACCGGCTTTTTTTCATTGCAATTATTTGCTCAATCTTCCCTGCAGCAGGTAGAGCCGGTTAGTTTTTCCCAGGTAACAATTACAGATAATTTCTGGAAACCAAAGATCGATAAGGTCGCCACCAAAACCCTGGCTGCCTGTATTTACCAAACAGAAACGGCCACAGCACGAATCCGCAATTTTGAAAAAGTAGCACGCAACAAAGGTGAAAAGCACGAGGGAATTTTTTACGATGACAGTGATGTGTTCAAGGCGCTGGAGGCAATGGCTTACTCATTAAAAACCCATCCCAGCACAGAAATGGAAAAGAAATGCGATGAATGGATTGATAAGATCGCAGCGGCCCAGCAACCCGATGGCTATCTGAATACCTGGTACACATTAAAAGGTTTGCAGGATCGCTATACCGATATGAGCATGCACGAAGATTATAATGCGGGCCATATGATAGAGGCCGCCGTTGCATATTTCAATGCCACGGGTAAACGAAAATTACTGGATATATCTACCAGGTGGGCCGATCATTTCGATTCCCTGTTTGGCCCCGGCAAGCGGCATTGGGTCACCGGTCACCAGGAACTGGAGCTGGCCCTGGTGAAATTGTACAAGACAACAAAGAACGAAAAATATTTAAGAATGGCCGATTGGCTTTTGAGTGAAAGGGGAAAAAAACTGGCGAAAGGATATACCTGGACCGACTGGAAGGATACAGCCTATACCCAGGATCTTCTGCCCGTAAAAGAACAAAAAGAAATTACCGGTCATGCAGTACGGGCTATGTACATGTATACCGGTGCGGCCGATGTGGCTGCTCATACCGGTGACGCGGACTATATCAGAGCCATGCGGACAGTATGGGAAGACGTGGTTTACCGCAATATGTATATCACCGGTGGTATTGGTTCGGCCGGGAGCAACGAAGGATTTTCGCAGGATTATGACCTTCCCAACGAACAGGCTTATTGCGAGACCTGCGCCAGCGTAGGTATGGTTTTCTGGAACCAGCGGATGAACAGCATGACGGGCAATGCAGAATATATTGATGTGCTGGAAAGAAGTTTATACAATGGAGCCCTGGATGGATTGAGTTTAAGCGGCGATCGTTTCTTTTATGGCAATCCACTGGCTTCAAGAGGGCAGCACCAGCGCAGGGAATGGTTTGGTACGGCTTGCTGCCCTGCCAATATAGCCAGGCTGGTGGCTTCGCTGGGTGATTATATTTATGCAAAGTCCGCGGATGCAATTTATGTGAACTTGTTTGTGGGCAGTCATACCAGTATTCCATTAAAAAATGGAAATGTTGCCATAAAGATGGAGACGAATTATCCCTGGGAAGGCAATGTCAGGTTGCATATCGACCCGGTTAAAAAAACGACATTCAACCTTTTCCTGCGTGTTCCCGGATGGATATCTAACCAGCCAGTCCCGGGCGATTTATATCGCTATGACCAGGATGAAGACTTTTTTGATGTGGAGGTAAAAGTGAATGGTAAACTGGTGGCAACAAAAAACATCAATGGTTACCTGGTCATTGAAAGGGAATGGAAGAAAGGAGACATTATTGAGTATTCGATGCCTATGGAAATCTTCAAACTTGTTTCCAGGGAGGAGCTAAAACAAAATAATAACCGGGTTGCACTCCAGCGCGGCCCCATTGTTTATTGCGTGGAGGGCGCTGATAATAACGGGAAGGCCCTGAATATTATCGTTCCATATGGATCTCGATTTGAAACCATGGATTATAAAGTGCTGGATGAAAATGTAAAAGCATTAACCGCAGAGGTTCCGGTAATAACCGCCAGCCCTGAGGGGCTCTCAGTAAAGACGGAAAAAAGAAGGATCATTGCTATTCCTTATTATACCTGGGCTAATCGGGGTAAAAATGAAATGCAGGTCTGGTTGCCGACTTTAATCAAAGATGTAAAAATAAATTACTGATAGCTCAGAACTTTTTCATCGCTTCCAGTGCCAGCTTCACCATGGGCTGCAATGATTTTTCCCGCTGATCGGCGGAGATCCTTTCGTGTGTGGGAATGATATCCGAAACCGTCAGAAGGGTAGCGGCAGTTTTATCCAGGTACTGGGCATTGGCAAAAAGGGCAAAAGCTTCCATTTCGACGGCCAGGCAATTATTAGCAAGGGCGATCGCTGGAATATCTTTTTCCTTCCGGTAAAAAATATCACTGGAATGAATGGCGCAACTTTTTACCGCTGTACCCATGGCCATTGCTGTTTCATTGATAGCAGTAAAGGCCCGGCCCTGGTGCAGTAAGGATTGCCCATCGATTCCAAAAGCAAATTTTGCGTAGGTGGATTCACTGCAGGCTGTGTCTACGTTTACCAGGTCGTAGAGTTTCAAATCGGTAGTATAGGCGCCACAAGTGCCTACGCGGATAATGCAGTCCACTTCGAATTCGGTATATAGTTCATATGAATAAATACCGATAGAAGGACAACCCATGCCGCTGGCCCCGATAGTAAGGGGAATCCCCTGGTAGGTACCGGTGAAAAAATAGATATTACGGGTCTGGCTGACCAAACGGGGTTTTTCCAAATATTGTTCAGCAAAATGTTTGGCCCGTAAAGGATCCCCGGGCAGGAGTACGGTTTTAGCGATCTCACCATTTTTGGCAGCGATATGGATGCTCATAGTTTTGGTTTCGTAGAAATGAAGATATTCAAATTATCGCGACTTTTGTACTGAAACGCGTGGAAGCAAACAGTTTCGTAGAAACACATCGTAGTAATCTATGTGACTATTATGATTCTCTAATCGAATACTTCTATTTGGGAGACATATGAAAAAAAATAAAGATTAATGAATAACCCGGGAGAAGGATACCCGCATTTGAAACTTAAGAATATAACCGAAAAGACGGGAGACGCAGGGTAACTCCGCGCCTCTGCGCCTCAGCGGTAAACATGAAATGTCAGCCATTTGAAATTTGGAAATATAACCGCAGAGACGAAGACGCAGAGAATCTCAGCACCCCTTTAAGAAAACGAAAATGCCTGCGACCAGGAAACTTGAACTTAAAATGAAAAAGAAGAGGAGGCGGGGAAAAACAATTTCTCAAAATCTCCTAAAAACGATTTGATATGCCTGCAACTACCGAAGCAAAATATGATGCCGTTAAATACAAAACTCCTACCGGAACTAAGCTGAACTGCAAAGGCTGGATACAGGAGGCCGCATTACGCATGCTGCTCAATAACCTAAACCCGGAGGTGGCCGAACGGCCCGATGATCTCATTGTATATGGAGGTCGCGGAAAAGCTGCCCGTAATTTCGAAGCCCTGGATGCCATCATCGCCGCCCTCAAGATCCTGGAGGACGATGAAACCCTGTTGATCCAGAGCGGTAAACCCGTTGGCATAATGAAAACACAAAAGGATGCGCCGAGGGTGCTCATCAGTAATTCCCAACTCGTGCCCAACTGGGCCAATTGGGATCATTTTGATGAGTTGGAAAAGAAGGGGCTGATGATGTATGGGCAGATGACAGCCGGCTCCTGGATCTATATCGGCAGCCAGGGCATTGTGCAGGGTACTTATGAAACCTATGCCGCCATTGCTGAAAAGTATTTTGGCGGCACACTGAAAGGAACTTTAAATGTTACCGCCGGCCTGGGAGGTATGGGTGGCGCACAACCCCTGGCCATTACCATGAACGAAGGGGTAGCACTGATTGCCGAAGTGGAAGAATGGAGAATTGACAAACGACTCCAGACAAAATATCTCGACGAAAAATATACCGATATTGATGAAGCCATAGACAAGGCACAAACGTACAAGACACAAGGCACAGGTAAAAGTATAGGGATCTTATGCAATGCCGTTCAATTACTGAAGCGGCTGGTGGAGCGGAATATTATTCCCGATACGCTTACAGACCAGACATCTGCGCATGACCCCCTCAGTTACTGGCCGCACGAGATGAGCTATGAACATGCTAAAGTGCTACGGGATCAAAACCCCCGGCAGTATATTGAATATGCATACGACTCAATGCTTTTGCATGTGCAGCTGATGCTGCAGTTGCAGAATAAGGGCGCCATTACGTTTGATTATGGCAATAATATCCGGGCAAGGGCCTATGAACGTTCTATTAAAAATGGCTCCCGCGAAGAAGAAGCCCGGAGGGCATTCGGATTCCCCGGGTTTGTCCCTGCTTATATACGACCGCTGTTTTGCGAAGGCAAGGGGCCATTCCGCTGGGCGGCATTAAGTGGCGATCCCGCCGACATTGCCGTGACTGATGAAGTGATCGCCAATATGTTCCCGGACAATAAAGGATTACAACGTTGGCTGAAACTCGCCAAAGAAAAAATCGCCTTCCAGGGTTTACCCGCCCGTATCTGCTGGCTGGGACAGGGTGAAAGGGATAAAGCCGGTCTTGCCTTTAATGAACTGGTAAGGACTGGAAAAGTTAAAGCCCCCATTGTAATTGGCCGCGACCATTTGGATACCGGTTCGGTGGCCAGCCCCAACCGCGAAACTGAAGCCATGCTGGATGGCAGCGATGCCGTGGCTGACTGGCCGATATTGAATGCCCTGGTCAATACCGCCGGTGGCGCTTCCTGGGTTTCATTACACCATGGCGGTGGGGTAGGAATGGGTTATAGTATCCATGCAGGGATGGTGATTGTAGCCGATGGTACAGATGATGCCGCTGCCCGCAT
>DASUMO010000114.1:0-11169 GCA_036277695.1 Chitinophagaceae bacterium | reverse complement strand
CCCCTTGCGGAAGGGCCTCAGGCAAAAAGCGATTTCTTTTTACGTGAACCAGGTCAATGACCTCCATGATGCTGCCGATGCCACGCGGTTTGCTTCTGTAAAAGGCCTTCGGCCTGAGGATATTTATTATATCATAACCAGTGGCGGGGAGGAGTTGTATACCTCCAGTTATCTCGGTCTGTACAAACGATTAATGGAGCATTTCAAACCAGCGACCGCCGATTCTTTATTCGATATCGTGAAGTATGATAATTTCCACATTTTCATGCGGATGGCTGCCAATTATAATGTATTGGCTGATTTTTTAGGAAGGCTGCCCCGGGAAAAAATAGAAGTACTGGTGAGGCGTTTCGTCGGCGGTATTGAAAATGACACAGAAACTGGGATGGAGAAAGCCATGGATATAGCAGATTCTTTTACCGCTCTTGATTCAGCTACCGAAATTAGGGATGTTTTCCAGGCGGAACTGCGTTCTAATTTAAACCGTAGTACTGCCAACCGGCAATACCTTGGTACCCGGTTATACAGTATTTTATTGCAGGTATTTGAGCTGGTAAACCAGGGGGATGCCCTGCATAAATTATGGGCCAAACTGGGTAATTATGAAATCCTGAAACGGGAAGCACTGGAAAATAAAAGGGGAGAAATCGTGCAGCTGGTTTTGTTTTATGGAGATGAAGATGGGATAGCTTCCTTCAACAATTTCTTAAAATATTATGGCGATAGCAAAAAATGGGAAATCGCCAAAAATGCAAATTGGATCAGTATCCGTTCCCTCTTCGATCAGCAGCTCATTATTTATGCAAATTTGCCTTTGGATATCAAGGAAGAAATGGATTTGAAAGCACAGGATAGTTTATTTGCCCACTTGCAGCAGCAGTCATTGGAGCCGGCTGTCCTGGTCCACCGCGGACATAGTTATCACCTGGACAAAACCTTGAAAAGATTGCAGCCATCCGTCAAATTGGCGATACTGGGCTCCTGTGGAAGTTATAATAAGGCTATCAGTATAGCCAGTATCAATCCCGATGTGCAGGTAATTGGCTCTAAAAAGACTGGTTCCAAATCTATTAACGATCCGATTATTGACGAGATCAATGAAACCCTCATGAATAAAGAAGATCTTTTGTGGCCTGAGATATGGAAAAAACTCACAGCCCGTTTCAGTAAAGATGGAGTGGCGCTCAACCTTTTTAATGAATATTTCCCTCCCAGTGATAACCTGAGCCTGTTTGTGCTGAAACTTTTTAATTATTACAACAAGCCGGCATAGCAAATTAATATCAACCAGGAGTCCAAATCAAATGATCGGGTAGTTCGGGACTGTCGGCTACGGGTAGATTGCTTTTATGATCCATAAAAACCGGGTTAAATTCAAAACGATTACCTAGTTCTCTTTTTCATTGCCCTTACCCCTTCCTGCATGCCTTAGTATCTTTGCCTCTTTATAGAAAATGATCTCTTCGGCAATATTGGTAATATGATCTCCCACACGCTCCAGTTTCCGGATGATTGATATTATTATTAAGGCCTGCTGTATCTTATCCAGGTTACTTTTAATAAAAGACTCTGCTATTCCGGAGGCTTTCCTGTTTATCTCATTTAATTCAAGGTCTTTGGCAAACAAGGAGCGGGCTATCCTGGTGTCGTCTTCATAATAGGCTTTTGTTGCATCGTCCATCATCACAAGGACTGTATCTGACATAAGTTTCAGGTTCATTTGCCGGATAAAATCCTTATCGAAGGTCTTTTTGCCCAGCAGAACAAGACGGGCAATCCCTTCTCCATAATCACCGATTCGTTCCAGGTCTGCATTTATTTTCAGGGTAGAGAATACAAACCGCATATCGTGCGCAACCGGGTTCAGTAGTGCGAATATATACTCGCAGTCGCGGTCAATTTTCAATTCAGTAGCGTTGACTCTTTTCTCATTAGCTATCACTTCATTGGCCAGGTCTTCATCTTCATCCATCAGGGCACAGATGCTTTTTTTAAGCTGGCTTTTTACCATTCCCGCCATATCGGAAAGATTCTCCCTGAGCTTTTTTAATTCTTCCTGCAAGCGTGTCATATTTTATTATTTAGCCAAACCGGCCGGTTACATAATTTTGCGTTCGTTCGTTTTGGGGGTTTGTAAATATTTTTTCGGTCTTATCAAATTCGACTAATTCACCGAGATAAAAGAATGCAGTTTTATCACTGATCCGCGCTGCCTGTTGCATATTATGTGTCACGATAACGATCGTGAACTTTTTTTTCAGTTCATACACAAGGTCTTCGATTTTGGCTGTTGAAATAGGATCAAGTGCAGAGGCCGGCTCATCCATCAGCACCACAGTCGGTTCAATGGCAAGCGTACGTGCAATGCAGAGCCGCTGCTGCTGACCACCTGAGAGCGATAATGCCGATTTAGTGAGACTGTCATTTACCTCTTCCCACAACGCGGCGTTTTTAAGTGAATGTTCCACTTTGTCTTTGATGACCGTTCTGTTCTTTTCTCCCAAAATTCGCAAACCATACGCTACATTGTCAAAAATAGATTTGGGAAAAGGATTCGGTTTTTGAAAGACCATGCCGATCTTTTTTCTTAACTCATATACATCCATCCCGGTATAAATATCCTCTTTGTCCAACAGGAATTTTCCTTCGATGCTGGTGTTTTCAATAAGATCATTCATCCGGTTAAAGCAGCGAAGCAGGGTTGATTTCCCGCAGCCGGATGGACCGATAAACGCGGTAACGGTGTTGGGTTCCATGCCAATTGATATATCCTTCAGCGCCTGTTTATTACCATACCAGAGATTCGCATGTATCGTTTCCAGTTTGAACATGTTCAATATTTGATTTTTTTATACCACTTGTTCCGGATATAAATGGCTATGCTGTTTAACAAAAAGGTGATCAGGAGCAGAACAATGATACCGGCAGCGGCATTGACAATGAAGGCAGCCTGTGGACGCGAGGTCCAGTTAAAGATCTGTATGGGCAGGGTGGTAAACTGGTCGCCGGGGCCTTCAGGTATAAAAGGTACATAGACCAGGGCGCCAATTACCAGGAGAGGCGCCGTTTCACCAATAGCCCTTGATATGGCCAGTATGATGCCGGTTAATATGCCCCCTAAAGCAGAAGGAAATACAATTTTACTGGTCGTTTGCCACTTGGTGGCTCCCATGCCATAGGAAGCTTCCCGCAACGAATCAGGTACCGCCCTGATTGCTTCACGTGTCGCAACAATAATAATTGGCAGGATCAGGAGGCTGAGTGTAAATGCCCCGGCGATAAGACTGTTTCCGAGTTTTAATATCCGGACAAAAAAAGTCAAACCCAGGATTCCATAGATTACGGAAGGCACCCCCGCGAGATTCGCAATATTGATTTCAATGAATTTTGCAAAGCGGTTACGTTTTCCATATTCCTGTAAGTAAACTCCTGCCATGATACCGACCGGCAGGGCGAAAAGGATGGTGAAGAACAACAGGGACAACATACCCGCCAGGGCGGTCATGATCCCCGACCTTTCAGCATGTCTTGATGGAAGATTGCGGAAAAAATCCCAATGAATCCTTCCCAGTCCTTTGGAAAAGATGTCCACCAGCAAAATAACCAATACTGCCAAAGCAAGTATGGTAAAACTTAGCGCTATATACTTAAATAGCACATCGGTCAGCCTGGCTCCTGTTAAACTTCTTTTTTTCATTCATATTTATTTTGAAATCGCTGGCGGATAAAAAAGCTGATATTATTAAGGATGAACGTAAATACAAACAGGGTAAGGCCGGCCGCAAAAATAGTTTTGTACTCCAGTGAATCCTGGGGAATATCACCCATACTGACCTGTACAATATAAGTGGTTATCGTTTCAACAGATTCCTTTGGATTGAAAGTGAGTTTGGGCTCCTGGCCCGCAGCTATTGCCACGATCATTGTTTCACCCAGCGCCCTGGAAATGGCCAGGATCACGGAAATAATAATGCCTGAAGAGGCCGCAGGTACCATAACCCTGAAAGCTGTCTGGAAACGTGTGGCCCCCATACCATAGGAGGCCTCCCTGAGGGAACGGGGGACTGCCCTTAAAGCATCCTCGCTCAGGGAAGTGATATAGGGAATAATCATGATCCCCATAACGAGGCCCGGTGAAAGCGCATTAAATCCATTCAGATCCGGGATGATCTTTTGCAACAAAGGCGTTACAAACTGCAGGGCAAAAAAACCATACACAACGGTAGGGATGGCGGCCAGTACTTCCAGAACAGGCTTGACCAAAGCAGTGAAGCGGGGAGATGCGTATTCATTTAAATAAACAGCAATTACCAAACCCAGGGGTACGGCCAGCAGGATAGCAATGGTAGTGGTAAGCAGAGTTCCACACAAAAGTGGAAGAATGCCGAAATGTTTATCTGAAAAAAGGGGTGTCCATTGTGTGTCAGTGAGGAATTCGCCAATGGAAACCTCGGAGAAGAACTTAATGGTTTCTATTGCAAGAATCAGAATAATACCGATAGTCGTAAAGACGGTTACCAGGCTGCAGGCCATCATTACCAATTCTATCCATTTTTCTTTTCTCCGCATGTAGCATTCATTGTTCTTCTTTCATCAGTTTTACCAGGTCGGCTCCGACAGTAGACCGGTTTGCAAACATTGCGCCGACCTTCTTTTTTTGCAAACGTTCATATCCCAGGCTATAGGCTTCATCAGGCAGGGGAACATAGCCCACCTCTTTTACCAGTGCCGGGGCATTTTCAAGATAAAATCTCACGAATTCTCGTATCACAGCACTGTTCGCCGAAGCCGCATTGACATAAATGAACTCTGGCCTGGAAAGTGGGGAATATGTGCCTGACCTGACTGTAGAATCGGAGGGTTTGACCGGGCCTTTACCTTTTTCGGCATCCACAGCAACCAGTTTCAGTTTGGTTTTGTTCTCTTCGTAATAAGCCAGGCCAAAAAAACCCAGGCCGCCCTTATCAGTGGAGACTCCCTGTACCAGCACATTGTCATCTTCGCTGGCTGTATAATCCCCTCTTGATGATTTAGCTTCTCCAACGATGGCTTCTGTAAAATAATCGTAGGTACCTGATGATGTGCCCGCACCATATAACCTGAGTGGAATATCAGGAAAACCAGACCTTATTTGTTTCCAGGACGTTATTTTGCCCTGTGCTGCCGGTTCCCACATCTTCTTTAATTCCTCTACGGTAAGATAATCCACAAAGGCATTGTCCGTACTGACAACCACCGCGAGCCCGTCGTAGGCGACAGGAATCTCGATAAATTCAATATTATTTTCAGAACAGGCCTTGATTTCTGGCTCTTTGATTGGGCGGGATGCATTGCTGATATCCGTTTCACCCCGGGCAAATTTCTTGAATCCTCCTCCTGTTCCGGATACCCCGACTGTAATGCGGATATCAGGATTATGGATCCTGTATTCTTCCGCGACTGCTTCTGTAATTGGGTAGACCGAGCTTGATCCATCAATATTAATACGACCCTTGTATTGCTTGAAGCAGGAAGCCAGGTGTATCGTAACGAATACCAGGAAAACCGGCAGCCATTTTATGCGATGCTTCATTATGAAATTAATTATTGGTAACAATAATTTAATATAGAATTAAGATTGAGCGATGATGGGCTTATTTTAATAGGGGAAAGATTACAATAAGAATGCCGATAAAATTCCCATCTGGGTAAAGGACTGTGGCGAGAATACAACAATGAGGATAAAAGCCGGAAAAATAAACCAATGTTTTGACAGGGATGGAGACAGGATGGGTGTTGGTGAAAGGTGGGTACCTAATTAATAAGCTCAGTTAACAGTTTCAATTTACGTGGTAGAGTCAATTTTAAAAGAGGAAACGGGTTCAGGAACTCTTCTCTTTTACTTCTCTTTCAACTGTGATAGAACAATCCCCGATTACGGCAGCTATGGCCCCGACCGCTACCAGCACAGGTGCAAATACAGCTCCAACTACCCCAACGGTCAACGGAAAGCTCATTAATTCCTTACCCTCCTTATCCTGGATCGTAATCTTACGAATATTCCCTTCGTTAATGAGCTCCTTTACTTTTTTCAGGAGTTTCTCACCTTCGATCCTGAATGTTTCTGTAGTAGTTGCCATATTGATAGGGGTTTGTTTCCAAATTTAGTGAGGGGTATGAAATTCCGGGCAGGAATGTTCCCAGGTTTTATTCACATCTGCCGGCTTTTTGAACGGCGCCTGCTTTATGTCAATGGTATTTGGTTTAGAAAATAAAGCCACTATCTTTAGGATCCGCATGAAATTAAGGGCTGCCATACTCGCTGTTTTATTGGGTTTACTCCTTCTTCAACCTGCTTTTGGGAATTTCAATAATGGGACGGCTTATTCATCCTGCACAAAAAGTACTGCTCCTCCCAGCTGTTCGGCTTACAACGAATGTGATATGCCCGGGGATACTGAAGAGGAGGAAGACTGCCGGGAAAACCCCTGCAATCCTTTACTGGGCTGTCCCAGTGGTAATTTTTACCTGGATAATAGCTCGTTGGTCACTATCACTGCGTACATCATTCTAAAGCAAGAAACCATTTTAGTCAATGACAACCGGGTCCTCACCCGATTGACCGAATGCTGGCACCCGCCCGAGTTTTAATTTAGTTTCTATACGACTAAATTAAAAATCAAAAAACTTCAAACATGAAAAAATTACTGGTAGCAATACTGGCCGTTACTTTAATGGCCTCACCTGCCTTAGCTGCAAACGGCGGAGGTAAAAAAAAGGCTAAGAAAAAAGCCAAAATTGAAGCTAAAAAACACAAGTCCTGTGAACTCAAATGTTGCGACCCCACGTGTTGCGACTTCCAGGCTTGTGCCAGGGATCAAAAATGTGTCCCCACGCCAGCTTGTGCGGGTAACTGATAAATGTTGAAATATACATTTGGGCCACTTCTTCCGGAAGTGGCCTTTTTTATAGCCATCCCGCCCGGCGGAAAAAATAATAAACAATAATACAGATAGCAATCGTGAAACCAACAACAAGCGGGTAGCCTATTCGCCATTCCAGTTCAGGCATGAATTTAAAATTCATTCCATAAAACCCGGCCACCATGGTGGGTACAGCAATGATGGCAGCCCAGGCTGCAAATTTTTTGGAGGTATCATTTTGGGAAATGGAGATCAGTGAAAAATTGGCTTCCAGAGCAGTGTTCAATAATTCACGGGTATTATCCACCATCTCGTTGATGCGCATGGCATGATCATAAATATCCCGGAAATAAGGCTGGGTTTCGTGCGAGATGCACTTGATATCAAAACGCACCAGGCGGTTACAGATATCAATAAGGGGCGAAACGGCCCGTTTTACTTCCAGTAATTCCCGTTTTAACTGGTAGATCTGTTCCGTAGTTTCCCGGCTGGGTTTTTCCCTGAATACTTTGTCTTCGATCCTCTCCAGTTGCATTTCCAGTTCATGCACCACGGGAAAATACCGGTCCACGATAAAATCCATTACAGCATATAAAACAAAACCCTGGCCTTTACCCAATAAATCCGGCAGGGTTTCACAGCGGGCCCTTACTTCGGCATACGATACTGAAGCCCCGTGCCGGACAATAACGATAAAGTTGCGTCCCACAAAAAAATGTGTTTCCCCGAATTCGATATGGTGTTGCCGGCCCATTTGCGCTGTGCGCAACACCACGAACAGCGAATCCCCGTATAATTCAATTTTAGGTCGTTGGTGTGCACGGTGTGCATCCTCTACCGCCAGGTCATGCAGTCCGAATTCTTCCTGCACCCGCAGCAGCACTTCTTCCGAAGGTTCATATAATCCTATCCATACAAACTGGTTGGTATCTTTCAGCACTTCATGAACATTATGGAGTTCCACATCGGCAACCCGGCGGCCTTCTGAATAGGTAGCGCAATTGACAATCTCTTTCATGGAATCAATTTGGCAAGTATCGGAAAGTTGACTGTAGAAAGGTCGGTAAAAAAGGTATATAAATAAGAATTCGCCTTGCCTGGTTTCGATCCTGGAACGAGCTTTTACCATTCCCCGGTTTATAAATATATTGTGTAACCAAACTGCTGCCAATATGAATAAAAAACTACTGCTTTGGAGTATCGTCGTAGCTCTTGGAGGTTTCCTTTTTGGATTTGATACCGCTGTTATTTCAGGTGCTGAGCAGGACATTAAGCGGATTTGGGAACTGGGCGATGTATTACATGGGATTGCGATTGGGATTGCGCTTTATGGAACTGTCGTGGGTGCACTGTTTGGCGGTATACCCGCAACCCATTTTGGCAGGAAAAAAACACTTTTATGGATCGGGATCTTTTACCTGGTCTCTTCGTTGGGTTCGGCAATGGCTCCTGGTGTTTATTCCTTTATGCTATTTCGTTTCCTGGGAGGGTTGGCTATCGGTGCATCCTCGGTCGTAGCACCGATGTATATTTCAGAAATTGCACCCGCCAAAACCAGGGGCCGCCTGGTGGCAACTTTCCAGTTCAATATCGTTTTCGGAATCGTAGTAGCCTATCTTTCCAACTATTTATTGAATGATGTGGCGGGTGATGATAGTTGGCGTTGGATGCTGGGTGTAGTCGCCATACCTTCCGCTATCTACTGTGCCCTGATCTTTTTTGTACCGGAAAGCCCGCGCTGGCTCATCGTCCACCGGGGAGATTATGATGGGGCCCGCGCCATTCTTAAAGTCAGCGACCCGGTGGGAGTAGAGGAGGCTATTCAATCACTTCATGAATCAATCCAGGAGGAAAGGCAACAGGAAAGCCTGGCTGCTTTTTTTACCCGGAAATACAGCCGGCCGATCATGCTGGCCTTCCTGATCGCGTTGTTCAACCAGCTCTCGGGTATTAATGCCATTATATATTTTGCTCCCCGGATATTTGAATTGGCCGGCCTGGGCAAGGATGCAGCTTTCCTGCAAAGCGCGGGTATAGGACTTGTAAATTTTGTATTTACCCTGCTGGGTTTATACCTTATCGATCGCTGGGGACGAAGAAAACTCATGCTGATTGGTTCAGTCGGCTATATAATCTCCCTGCTGGCGGTTGCCGCCTGTTTTTATTTCAATAACCTGGGGGGCATGATCGTACCCTTGCTATTATTTTTATTTATCGCTTCACATGCCATTGGCCAGGGGGCCGTGATCTGGGTATTTATTTCCGAAGTATTTCCCAACCCGGTCCGTGCCTATGGACAATCGCTGGGATCTTCCACCCACTGGGTGCTGGCAGCAATAATAACCACAGTATTTCCTATCCTGGCCACTGCACTCGGTCCTGCACCGATCTTCCTGTTTTTTGCACTCATGATGGTATTACAATTGGTTTGGGTCATCTTTATCATGCCTGAAACCAAAGGCAAGAGCCTGGAACAATTGGAGAAGCAAATGATCAAATCCTGAACAGGCATCATATGGCAAACACATTTTCTTCATTATAAAAAAGGCAAGAAGCTTCTATTCGTACAAAACGACAATGAACTTTTCGGGAAATAAGTTCCTGTAAAATTTTGTCAGCTTCATTAGCCTTGCCATTCCGCTTCCCGAATGAGTTTTCAATTTAGTTGTAAGCACATCATCACACGTACACTGCTGATTCACTAATGCTGGACAAGGGGAAATGGTAAAATGGATGGAGAACAATCACCCAAAAACGATAAATTAGCAGAAGCATCGTTGCTCCTCATATAAATTCTTCAATTTGTCGTCTCCAGCAACTGAATTAAAGCGAACGCTTACTCCGCTTATGTTATGGGGACTTGGCGTGGGCTATGTCATTTCCGGTATGTATTTTGGCTGGAACCTGGGCCTGGAAAAAGGCGGCACTTTGGGGCTGGCGATCGCCACTTTTTTTATCATCATCCTATATGTAACCTTTACGTTCAGTTATACAGAGCTGGCCTGTGCCATACCCAGGGCGGGCGGTGCATTTGATTATGCTTTCCGTGCCCTGGGTAAAGACTGGGGATTTATTGCCGGTATGGCCCAGAATATCGAATTCATATTTGCGCCCCCCGCTATTGCTTTTGCCATAGGAGCTTATTTCAATTTATTTTTCCCCCAGTTGCCGGTACTGGCAATTGCCATTGTCGGCTATATAATTTTCACCGCGCTGAATATTTATGGCGTGAAAGCTGCTGCCAGTTTTGAGCTGGTGATTACTGTCCTGGCAGTAGGAGAGTTATTGTTATTTGCAGGTGTAAGCCTTCCGCATTTTGAAATGAAAAACCTGGAACAAAATGCTTTTCCTCATGGGTGGCAGGGCATACTGGCTGCTATACCTTTTGCCATCTGGTTTTTCCTGGCTATTGAAGGGGTGGCCAATGTAGCCGAAGAAGCGATCAACCCCAGAAAAGCAATTTTGTATGGATTCGGGTCTGCTATTCTAACCCTGGTGATTTTATGTATTCTCACCTTTGTCAGTTCAGTCGGCGTGGGGGGTTGGGAAGCCGTAGTTTATAAAGCTGACGGTACGGTTTCGGATTCACCCCTGCCCTTGGCGCTGGGTCAGATTACCGGTGAAAATAACCTGCTCTATCACCTGTTGATCACAGTGGGATTGTTCGGCCTGGTTGCCTCCTTTCATGGAATTATCCTGGCGGCAGGCAGGGCCAGTTTTGAATTTGGAAGGGTGAGATTTGCCCCTGCTTTTTTGGGTAACGTGCACCCGCGCTTTAAAACCCCGGCCAATGCGTTGTTGGTAAATATGGGGATTGGCATTGTCGCGTTGCTTACGGGTAAAACGGCTGAAATCATTACAATTGCCGTCTTTGGCGCCCTGACCCTTTACATGATCTCGATGATTGCCTTAATAAAGCTGCGAAAAACCGAACCCGGCCTGGTCCGGCCTTTCAAAGTACCCATGTACCCTTTATTTCCTATTATTGCTTTAACGCTTTCTATTATCTCGTTCATTGCCATGGCGGTTTATAATTTGAAGCTGACCCTAATTTATTTATTGATCCTGGGTCTCTGTTATGGATTTTTTAAGCTCCTGAAAAAGGGAGAAGGAAATTTGAATACCGGGAATGGGGAAATAGGATAACGGTTGAAACAGATTATCTTTTACCTAAACAGCTCTATTATCGCTGATTTAAAATTAGTATATGAACAGCCGCGATATTATCCAGTATGTAAAAGAACACCCTTCCGGCAAAGTGAAAATT
>DASUMO010000113.1:0-5884 GCA_036277695.1 Chitinophagaceae bacterium | reverse complement strand
TCTGCAAACTTGCAAATCACTGACTTAGCTATGAACCTGCTCGAAGAATTACGATGGAGAGGCATGATCCAGGATATTATGCCTGGAACGGAAGACCAGTTGAACAAAGAAATGACCACCGGTTATATCGGTTTTGACCCTACCGCGGAAAGCCTCCATATCGGCAGCCTGGTCCCTATCCTTTTGCTGGTCCATTTCCAGCGTTCCGGGCATAAACCCATTGCGCTGGTTGGCGGCGCTACCGGCATGGTCGGAGATCCCAGTGGTAAAAGCGAAGAGCGCAACTTGCTGAGTGAAGAAACCCTGCAAAAAAACGTGGCCGGCATCAAGGCGCAACTCGAAAAATTCCTGGATTTTAATCCCGGGCTCCCCAACGCCGCCGAAATGGTTAATAACTATGACTGGTTCAAGTCCATGTCTTTTATCGATTTTTTACGGGAAGCAGGGAAACATATTACTGTCAATTACATGATGGCAAAGGACAGCGTAAAAAAGAGGATTGAGGGTGAAACAGGAATCAGTTATACCGAATTTGCCTACCAGCTAATGCAGGGCTACGATTTTTACTGGCTGTTCAAACATAAAAATTGTAAGCTCCAAATGGGCGGCAGTGATCAATGGGGAAATATGACGACCGGAACAGAACTGATAAGAAGGAAACTGGGTGGCGAAGCCTATGTTTTTACCAACCCGCTGATCACCAAAACCGATGGCAGCAAATTTGGTAAATCAGAAGGTGGAAATATCTGGCTGGATGCAAACCGTACCAGTCCTTACCAGTTTTACCAGTTTTGGCTTAATGCCAGTGATGCTGATGCGGAAAAATGGATCAGGATTTTTACTTTCCTGACGCAGGAAGAAATTGATACTGTTTCAACCGAAAACAAAAAAGATCCCGGGAAAAGAACTCTTCAAAAAAAGCTGGCCGAACAGGTTACAGCATTTGTACACGGAGAGGAAGAATTGCAAAAAGCCCTTGAAACCACGCAAAAATTATTTTCCAACCAACAGGCTCCTGCGGAAAACCTTAGCGTGGAAGACCTGGAAGGAATGGAGGGAGTCGTGAAATCCAATTACCCCAAACAAAAAATCAGTTCGGGTATCGATGTGGTTAGCTTTCTTGCCGAAACAAATATTTTTCCAAGCAAAGGTGAAGCGAGAAAAACGATTCAGGGTGGTGGTGTAAGTCTGAACAGGCATAAAGTGAATGATATCAGCCAGCCGGTCAATGAAGCATTACTATTGCATGGAAAATATATTCTTGTGCAAAAAGGAAAGAAACATTATTATCTCGTGAATGCTGTATAAGCACCTGGCATTTACTTTACCTCCCATTCCTGCATATGTTGCCATTCACCATTGTGAATGAGATGCAGGTAGTAGAAACCAGGTTTTTTCAAAGATGATTCCAGGATTAGTTCTCTTTCTGTCTTACCCACGGGGTAGGGTGTTTTATTCCATTGGTGGATAGTATTTCCTGCTGAATCACACAATACTAGTTGAATTTCTCCAGCCTCTTTGACAGTTAATATGGTTTGCAACCCGGCAAAACCTGCCTGCAGGTGAACCAGGGCTTTTGCTCCACCGGCAGGAGTAATAAATCTTTCCGGTGTCAACATTGATGAATCCGTCACAGATCGAAAACCCGCAACCCCTCCACTGCCACAGGGTCCAATCAGGGCTCTGAATTCGGTAGTTTGCGCAGCGGTAAAACCGGGTTCGAGGTGTACTTCCAAACCGCCACGCATCTGGACCTTGGTTCCCTGCGAAACTTTTAATACAGCAGTTGAGTTAACAGAATTGGAAGCTTCATGAAACTCCTGTCCTTCCAGTGTCCCGGCGACCACCAGGTCTGTCACGCAACTGCTATAAAGATCACTGCTCCAGATACCCCGGCCAAAAGTAGCAGCTCTTATCCGGTTGTCTGCCTGGGAAATGATCAAATCAGTCACCGGAACATAAGGCAGGTTATTATAAAAAGGTACCCACTCGGTGGTCTGACTGCCTCGATAATAAACACCATTATCCGTTCCCACATAAGCGTTATTATTATTGTCCAGTACGATGCAATTGATGGGTACATTGGGTAGCGTACCGCTCCTGTTCACCCAATTTTCACCGCCATCACTGGAGTAATATACTTTTACATTAGGGGTAAATCCCCCGAATGTGATCCAAACCCGTAACGAGTTAGTGGGATCCACATTGATACTGGTGATCTTAGGATAGGTACCCGGAAAACCCGGGTTGCTGCTTAATATATTAGCCGAAGGCCAGGTTACGCCCCCATCATCACTGCGTCGAAGAATACCGGAAGTAGCACGAAAGCTGGTTCCTCCGGCAGCATACACGCGGTTGCCATTGCTGGGGCAGGTGCGCAGGAACCAACCTGCATCTATCGTTGATGAATTCCAACTGCCACCGCCATTGGTCGTTCTCCATGTTGAATCCGATCCTACAAACAGGGCGTCGCCCAGAGATGTATGCGGTGCCAAACTCATTGCAAAAGGATTACTGACGTTGCCCGGCGGATTAGGGGTTATGGTTGACCAGTTGGCTCCACCATTCGTGGATCGCCTCACATCCTGGTTGGTAATTGCATACAATACTGATGAACTGGCGGCATCGTAGCCCACGGTAAAACCATCCGCACCGAGGACCTGGTCGAAAAAAGAAGTATTGCCGGTTCTTTGCTTTACTCCATTATCCTGGGCACCGGCGATCATATTCGTAAAATCGTCGGGACTAACGGCCATGCGATAAAACTGACTCACGTTCATTGATTCAAAGTGCGAGGTCCAGTTCGCCCCGTTATCCGTACTGCTGTAAACGCCACCATCAGTGGCCGCCCATAATTTATTACCCACGGGGTGAAATCCCAGGTCATGGACATCATCGTGCAGGTTGCCACGGAAAACCCATCCTCCTGCTGCACCGGAAGTAAGGCTTCGCCAAGCTTCAATGGCCCCAACAACGATCGTAGAGCTGCTTAGGTTACTAACAGCAATGGTCAGGTCATAATTTGATTGCTGCGCATTGTCCGACCCGTCATTGGCCCTGCCGAGGATATTCGGTGTGGAAGACTGTAAAACAAAGCTCGCACCGCTATTCGCACTTCTGAATAAACCTTTGAAACTTCCCCCGGCTGCCGGAACGCCGCCGGCAAGCAGGTATACCACCTCATCATTACTGGGGGCTACAGCCAATTCCACCCGCCGGGTTGGATTGTTGATCTGGTTATTAATCGTATTCGAACTATCCCAAATTAATCCACTGGTTGTGCTGCTCCAAAAATAGGAACGGGTCCTGTCGGAACTCGAACCCACGGCATAACATACGTTGGTACTTCCCGGTTTAAAGGCCATATTGTAAAAACGTCCAGCACCATTATTCAGACCCCAGCTATCACCGCCATCTACGCTGATAAACAGGCCCTGGTTCGTGCAGGCATAAAGAATATTATTTAACGTTGGGTGCAACACCAGCCTGTAACCCACCAGTGAAGTATAATCTGCCCCGGGGAATTGCCCGGTTAGTTTCCAGTTAGCACCACCATCTGTTGATTTCAGGACACCAATTGAAAGGCGCATGTAGCCATAATCATCCACGAGCCCGCTTATATTGCTATCTCCATCTCCGGTTAAGATATAAATGGTATTTGTATTCGTGGGGTCAATGACAATTCCGCTTATACCGCCACTCGAAATATCAGGGGTCAGGTTGGTCCAACTGGTACCTGCATTTGTCGTCCTCCACAAACCTCCTGCAGTAGTACCGGCATACACAATATCAGCATCGGTAGGATGAAATGCAAGACGGTCGACACGCCCAATCCCTGATTCCGTGTCCAGTGGACCAACGGGAACCCAGACACCGGTAGAACTGGCGACCCTGTTCTGACCGGACAACCCGTTTATATTTCGGTCCTGTTTCATCCCGGTGGCTTCGATCATTTTCTGGTTAATATTGACAAATTCTCCGTTGGGACCCAGTCGCCGGCTCATATACCATTCCCACCTTGCCCAATGTTTCTGCCTGCGTATGATATCCTCCCCGCTTAAACGACTCTTCGTGACCGGGTCTTTATAATATCTATCCACCGTTTGCATTATATCGGTATACCTGTTCTTATTTTTCAAAAGCTGTTCCAGAACAGGATCATCCTGTGCGCCGCTTACCAGGCAGCACGCCAGGAAGAAAAAAAAGAAGTATCCGAAAATGCTTTTCATACATGTTATTTTAAGCTGCATGAATCTGGTGTAAAATATTCTTTCTCCTTCTCCGGGATAACCGGATAAAATCGCCGTTGCGCAGGATAAAGCCTTTCTCAACATATTGATTGGGCAGCAAGAATTTATTATTTACCAGGTGACTGCGATGCATCCTGACAAAGGCAGGTTGAGGCAGTTTCTCTTCGAACCATTTCAGAAGCTTTGCGGTTACCAACGTTTTTCCATCGCTGAAAATAAGTTTGCAGTAATTGGAAGAAGCTTCCACCCTCACCAGCGTATCGGTATCAATCAGCAATGATCCGCCCGACAGGTGCAATAATAAAGTCGCTGTTTCCATACTCACCGGTTTTACCTATTAATTGCAGTTCCTTTTCAATGCTGCTGTTTCAACTTTTCAATTTCTTTCTTAAGTTCAATAATGTAAAGCGTGAGTTCTTCTATTTTCTCCATCTGAAGGCGTTGCATATCACCAAGAGCCAGTCCGTTTGCCGCTATTTCGCCGGCAGCGGGAATGCCCGGTAACCTTTTATTTTCACGGATAAATCGTTCCACTTTCTCAAGCGGAGGAAGTTTATATTGATCGTTAAATACATAATCCGGCCAGCTTGGCACCAGTCTTACCATGACTTCTGTACAGATCATTCGGCCATCTACCGCCAGTTTGTACCCTGAAGGGGTAACCGTATTCCCCACCCGGAGTGCTCCTGTAACA
Source organism: Chitinophagaceae bacterium (assembly GCA_036277695.1). Classification (GTDB taxonomy): domain Bacteria; phylum Bacteroidota; class Bacteroidia; order Chitinophagales; family Chitinophagaceae; genus CADEDV01. The sequence continues at coordinate 940 of DASUMO010000113.1, read as the reverse complement.
ACGGCGTTTCCATTTACTCCCAACCGGTGGGTGGAGGTAAAATCTGAAGCATCCCCGATAAAAACATTTCCCCCGCTGTTTTGAAGATAAAGATGTGCAGCCGCCCCATTATTCCGCGCCTGCATTTCATTATTATCCACTACGATATTGGAGCCTGCCTGTGAACCGATCATCAAATACCCGCTGAGATTATCCGTCAGACCTACATCGGAACCTGTGGTAAGATGCAGCTTGGTACCGGTCGCTTCCGCACCGTTGCCCAATTGCACTTTGCTACCATCCCTTGCCAGGAAGAGCGTGGATGCCACACCAGCATCCCGGGCCAGTATTTCATTATTATCAAATACAAGATTCTGTGCATAGGATTGTCCAATCATCATATATCCGCTCTGGCTCACATCCAGGCCAGCGTCGACCCCCGTAGAAATATGGAGTTTTGTATTGGCAAAATCGAAATTACTCCCCAACCGGGTCTTCCCGCCACTAGCACCCTGGAGTATCAGGGTTTCATTTGACCCGTTGAATAAAGCCTGGATGGAAGTGCCTTCTACCTGTAAATAAGAATCGTCGGGATCCCCTATTTGTACCATTCCTCCTTCGGCCTGGAGAAATAAAGGACTGCTGGCGCTGTCGTTACGCGCCTGGATTTCATTATTGTCAAATGCCAGGTTGGCGCCGGCAACATTCCCCAGCATCAAATAACCATTTCCCAGCAGTCTTACATCTCCACCCCCCATAATATGCAGCTTACTCAACGGATCGGTAGTGCCAATACCCACGTTTCCCAGGTTAGTGACTACCATCCGGTCAAATCCGTTGGTGCGGAGGATCAGGTTTCCTGAGTCATTATTAGCAGAAGTTGCCAGGCGAAAATCATTGCCAAACAACTGGAAATAACTGCGCTCCGACCCTTTTCGCTGGAACCGGATTAAGGGGTTAC
>DASUMO010000112.1:0-3498 GCA_036277695.1 Chitinophagaceae bacterium | reverse complement strand
CCGACTGGTAAATGGCGGGGAAATCAGCTGCCGTTCTGAAACCGGGTGAAGCCGCTGCCACCGGGTTATCAGAAAGAAAAATCACTTTTTTACCCAGACCGTTTTGCATGATGTAGTCCTTCACCTTTTTCTTATAGGATGATCCCTGCCCGATGACCACCAGGGGAATATCCATTTCATAACGCAGTAAAAAAAGCGCCTTGCAAATATTCAGGAGATTTTTTCGCTCGATAAGCGATCCAACATATAAAAAAAACCTCGAAGGCAGACCATATAGTTGTTTTACCCGTTGCTTTTCTTCTTCGCTAACTGTTTTTCCAAAAGCGGGATTGCAGCTTTGGTAGCAAACCCTGATCTTTTCTCCGGGTGTTTGATAAAATTCAATGATATCGCGCCTGGTTTGTTCACTGATGGCGATAACACGGTCTGCCTGCCGGCAGGCATAGCGGAATTTGCGGCGATAGATCTTAACGTCAACTGGATTGTATTGTTCGGGGTAGCGTTCGTGGATCAGGTCATGTATTGTAACAACGGACGGAATGCCTGTTGATTTAATACCCAATGGGATTTCATGACTGAGGCCATGATAGAGATCGATTTTTAATCGTTGCAGATCTTTTTTAACCCAGCTGCTGCGCCAGGCTGCGCTGAAAAATTTGTTTAAAATTCCGCTTGGCAGAACCTCGTGAATATGATTTCCTCTCAGATCGAAAACCGAAGAAGGCCGGGGATTGAATAAATAATAGTGGTTCGCAGGATAGAATTCCGCAAGGGAATGGATCAGGCTACGGCTATAATGTCCTAAACCCGTTCCATTATGATAAGCTCTTTTGGCATCGAAACCAATGTTCATGGGCGCAAAGATAGGATGGTGAGTGGTGAATAGTGAATGGTGAATAGGCCCGGTATTTTAGAGTACTCACTCGTTCAACAACCATTCAATCGACCTCCGGCATCCTTCGATTTCCAGACAGGATTCAACCACCGTTCAACCACTGTTCAACTATTGTTCAACCATCGTACAATCAACCAATCAAATACTTACATTCGCAGCAAATTTTAACGCATGAAGGAAAGGGTACTGGAAGCCTGGAATAACCGGGAATTATTGAAAGATCCGAAATATTCGGAAGCAGTAAAGACGGTTATCGAGCAAGTGGATAAGGGACGATTACGTGTAGCCGAGCCCGGTGAAAACGGCTGGAAGGTAAATGAATGGGTAAAGCAGGCCATTCTATTATACTTTGGTATACAGCAAATGCAGACCTGGCAGCTGGAGCCTTTTGAGTTTTACGATAAAATGTTGTTGAAGAAAAATTACAAAGAACTCGGGGTAAGAGCAGTTCCCCATGCCGTTGCCCGTTATGGCGCCTATATTGCCAAAAACGTGGTGCTCATGCCCTCCTATGTCAATATTGGCGCCTATGTGGATGAAGGAACCATGGTTGATACCTGGGCTACGGTGGGCAGTTGCGCCCAGATCGGAAAGGGAGTTCACCTGAGTGGGGGTGTTGGTATTGGCGGTGTGCTGGAACCCCTGCAGGCATCGCCGGTAATTGTGGAGGATGGCTGTTTTATCGGCAGCCGCTGTATCGTGGTAGAGGGCGTGATCGTGGAGAAAGAAGCGGTATTGGGAGCCAATGTCGTATTGACCCAATCCACCAAGATCATTGATGTAAGCGGACCTGAACCCGTTGAAATGAAGGGCCGGGTCCCCGCCCGCAGCGTGGTCATTCCCGGATCCTATACAAAAAAATTCCCTGCGGGTGAATACGGCGTGGGATGTGCCCTGATCATTGGCCAGCGCAAGCCAAGTACGGATTTAAAAACCAGTCTCAATGATGCGCTCAGGGATTTTAATGTGAGTGTTTAGGGAAAGCAATCATTCCTTATATTTGCAGCCCCTTAATGGGATGCCCAGGTGGCGAACCTGCCTGCCGGCAGGCAGGACTGGTAGACATGGTTAATATATTGCCCGGGTGGCGAAATTGGTAGACGCACCGTCTTCAGGTGGCGGCGCCGAGAGGTGTGCTGGTTCGAATCCAGTCCCGGGCACAAAGGCTCTCCGACAAAATCGGAGGGCTTTTTTGTTTTAGGAGCGTTGCGAGTTTTACCCGCATAAGCGGAAAAAATAAAAAAGCCAGAGCCACAAAGGGGCGAGAGCCTTTGGGTTCGCCCCGCGCAGGAGTATCTGGATCATCAACCGCAAGATTAATAATCCAGTCCCGGGCACGGGCCTTCAGCGATAGCTGGAGGCTTTTTTATTTGGAAGCATGCAAGCTTGCTTGCAAATGCGGACAAATAAAAAAGGCCAGCCACGCGAAGCGGGGCGAAGGCTTTAGGTATCTGTAACCAGCAGATTTATTTTTCCAGGAAATCCCAATTAAATACTCCCGGTTACCAGGCCATACCACCATACAATACCCTAAAAGTAGTATTGCCGGGGGCTTCCATTTTTGCTACCTTCTGTCATGATTAATCCGCCATACTCCTGGTTATTGATTTCGCCACCCTCCGGTTAAACACTGCAGCTCCTGCCTGTGAATTATTTTATAAAATATCTGCCATATGATTTATGTTCCCAGATCAAAATCGGCCCCCGTTGTTTTCTCGTCACGGGCAGTGACCAGCCTGAGAAATGATCTCCACAAATTTTACGAAGAAAGATCGGCACAATCAAGATTACAGGAAAAGCCTTATTATGAAACCCTGCCTGACCAAGTGCTGTTAAAAATCCTGATGGCCTTATCAAAAGAATTTCATGGCAAGTGTGCCTATTGTGAAACGCCGGTAAAGGTTGAATCCGGATGGGGCAGCTTTGATCATTTCAGGCCCAAAGCCTCCGCTAAAGGAACCAAAGAAATTGCCAAACAACACTATTGGTGGCTAGCGTATACCTGGGAGAACATGTATTTGTCTTGCCCAAACTGTAATAAATACAAATCCAGCTGGTTCCCGGTAAAAGGAAAACGCGGTCACCTTAATCTTCCGCACAGAAAACTTATTGAAGCTGAAGATAATCTCATTTTAGATCCCTGCTATGACCGGCCAGATGAACATTTCGTATTCAACCCGGACGGAACGATTACTCCGTTTACGGAATATGGCGATACCACAGTAGAATTACTCCAGTTAAATCGAAAGGACCTAATAAGGTCAAGAAAACTAGCCAGTAAGGAATTCATTGAAACAGCAGAACATTTCGAGAAACTTTGGAAAGCTAATGATTGGAACGAAGACGAATCTTTCAAAATTGCAGAATCGCTTTGCCATCAACTTGTTGATGTTTTTTTAAACTATCCGAAACTTCCATATGGTGGAGCAATTCTGAATATCGTTGAACGGTGGTTGAATTCAGACCTCAATAGGGCCGATTTTATACTAAAAAATAAAAAACCCAGACATTATAACAAGGGATTTGCCAGGGCGCTACACCAATACAGAAAACAGATTTTGCTAGCGAGAAAAGGGATACCAGTCAGAAAACAAGAAACCGGA
>DASUMO010000111.1:0-5217 GCA_036277695.1 Chitinophagaceae bacterium | reverse complement strand
GGTAAGCGTCCCATTTTCCTTTAATAGCAGTGATATTTAATTTTTTCTGCATGGAAGATTCTTGGATGGCTGAAGATCTGTCCGCTGAACCAATCACGATAATATTACCGGAAGCAGGCATTGTATTTACCATGGCTGCTCTTTTACCGGTTACAGCTTCAATATCCTTTTGTAATAGCGACGCAGCGATCAATACTGCATTGTGATCGTTTGGATCAACATAGATAGCGGCTTCATTTATTGAAAACGCACCTGGCTGGTTTGTTTCCGTAACGATCTGTCCTTCTGTTTTTAAAAAGAAAATGGAAAATATCAGTATGAGGTAAGTATGGTGTTTCATCCCTGGAATTCAATTTACCGGTTTAAGAAGACTTTAAAAGCCAATTGAGTTGCCGCCATCTACCGGAAGCACCACACCGGTGATATATTTTGCTGCCTCACTGGCGAGGAAATAGGCCGCCTCCCCGATATCGGCAGGCTGCCCCATGATACCCATCGGGGTACGGCTGAATACTTTTGCTTTCCGTTCGGGATCGCTGTCCAGGGCTTTTGCTGTCATTTCCGAATAAATAAATCCCGGTGCAATCGCATTCACGCGTATTCCTTTGGGTGATAATTCCACCGCCATGGCCCTGGTTATGCCGTCAATCGCAGTTTTACTGGCACTGTAAGCAATCACTTTGGGTAAACCGTATTGTGCTGCCATGGAGCTGATGTTGATGATGCAACCGGATCCCCTTGTGAGCATATGTTTCACCACTTCCCGGCTCATTACAAAGACAGCTGTCAGGTTGGTGGTGATCACTTTTTGAAAGTCATCGTCCGTTACCTCGGTAAACTCTTTTTTCATATTGATACCGGCATTATTCACCAGTATATCAACCTGGCCAAATTTATTTACTACATCAGTTACAAAGGAGGGAATGGAAGGCAAATTGCTTACATCACAAGGCATGGGGTGACATTGATCCCCGAGTTTATCTTTAGCGGCATTCAGTTTTTCTTTATCTCTTCCTGCAATAATCGTGGTAATGCCATGTTGAACAAATTTTTCTGCAATGGCAAATCCTAAGCCTGAGCCAGCACCTGTTACAATAGCAACTTTTTTAGTACTCATTTCTGATTTTTATAGATTCTTAATTTCCCGGGGCAAATAAGATCCGGATACTCTTATAATATTCCAGTGTTTTATCGGGTTGTTCATAGGTGGAAGGTATCGGCATTTTTGAAAAGGTCTGGAAGTACAACAGGCAGGCATTCCGCCACCAGATAGCGTCCTTTAGCTGGATATGCAAGAGTTGTTTCACCTGCCCGAATCTTTCTTTATCGATAGACTTTTCAATGCTGTTCCATTGACGGATAAATGATCTTACCGAGTCTGTTCCTGTATAATATTTATAACAGAGTTCATTCCACAAATTGCGGCCACTTTGCATGGGATGGTTCCATGAAGCATGATGAAACCAGAGTAAGAAATCATCCGGGCACTTGTTTATATCAGCAAACAGGCTGCTTACTTCGGGTTTATATTGCGCTAATGCATTTGTTCCTTTTGACGTTCTGTCAAAGCCAATTCCAAAGCTGTCAGCGCGGTGATAATAGACCGGGTTCCAGTCGGGCCGGTTCAATGTATTGCCCCATGGCATAGGCCCGTAATGATGACCATTGTACATGATATGTGTTAGCCCGATGGGAGTCATATAATTTACCAGGGCTTCGTGGGAATGCAGCATGATATTTTTAATGACTCTTAATGTTTTTTGATCATTGCTGAAGGTCTGACGGATCCATTCCGTGGCAATTTGTTCAGATGATAAGTTGTAATCCCAGCTCAATCTTCCCAACGTATACCAGTTGGCCTGTGCAAAGGGGTGGCCACACCAGTTGATATCATTGCCAATATTGCTGACGCCGGCCATCCCGGTCAGGCTATGGTTGTCCAGGATGCCATCAATCACTTTTGCCACCGTACTCCCTTTTCCTTTTGCATAAGTATCCGCAGTTAAAACTTCTTTGAACATAGGCGCTTCGTAAACCAGGTGAGTGCCCTGTCCCAGGTATTCCTGTGTGAGTTGAAACTCCATCATCAATGGTGTCTGCGGCATGGCTCCGAATAAGGGCGAAAAGGGTTCCCTCGGCTGAAAATCAATTGGGCCATTTTTTACCTGCACCAGGACATTTTTTCTGAATTTCCCGTCAAGAGGTTGAAATTCTTCATAAGCCTGTTTGAACCGGTCGTTGGATTCGGGATTGTATACAAAAGCTCTCCACATCACGATTCCTCCGAAGGGTGACACCGCATCAGCCAGCATATTGGCTCCATCGGCATGATTTCGTTTATAATCCTGCGGTCCGGGTTGCCCTTCGCTGTTGGCTTTTACCAGGAAGCCCCCAAAATCGGGGATAATGGAATAGATCTCTTTTGCTTTTTCCTTCCACCATTGCCGCACGGAATCATTGAGGGGATCAGCCGTTTTCAATCTACCGATCTCGATCGGGGCACTGAATCTCGCAGTCAGGTAAACTTTTATCCCATAGGGCCGGAATACCTCAGCCAGGGCCTTTACTTTTTCTAAATATGTTTGGGTGAGAATAGTGGCGTTTGCATTTACGTTTGTCAGCACCGTTCCATTAATACCCACTGAGGCATTGGCTCTGGCATAGTCAATGTAACGTTTGTCAATATAACCAGGTAAGGTATGCCAGTTCCAGATGCTGAACCCTGCATAACCTCTTTCTACTGTTCGGTTGAGATTGTCCCAATGGTTTAGCAAACGCAGTTTCAGTTTGGGAAAGGAAACGATGCTTAAATTATGAATGGACTGTTGTGTCTGCAATAATCGCAGGAAGTGAAAGGATCCATAAAGCAGACCCACATCGCTATTGGCAGTGATGATGATGCATTTTTTTCCGTTTACCAGTTTGGCAGCAATGAGATAACCCTCTTGGCCAATTTGTTTTAGTTCATTTATCAGGCCCGTTTTTGCAATAAGGGGATCTGAACTATTGGCAACGATGAGTGTACCATTGTTTATGCCACCTGTAAGTAAAATATTTTTTAGTAAAAGTCCTTTAAACCCGGTTTGCAATTCCTCTTTTACCGCTTGCAGCGTGGGGGAGGAGCCGGCAACATGTAAGCCCGTGATTTGTTGCCGGTAAGCGCTTAGTAATGTTTTATCCTCAATCGGTCGGTAGCGTAGCCATAAATCATAGCCATTTTCAGCCGCTAACCTGGATAAAGAGAATAGGCAAAGTAATATCAGTACAGTTTGTTTCATACTGGCAGCAAAAAATATTTTTATTCAAACTATTATCCCTTTTTCAGGGACGAATTCCGGACAATTAGGTTGGAACGGACTACAATGGTATTGGTATGTTTGATATTGGATATAGCCTTTAAGTGATTGATCAGATTCCTGGCCGCTATTTCACCCATGTCAATACCCGGGTAATCAATCGTGGTGAGTTGTGGTTCAATGATCTTCCCGATAGCATCATTATTAAAACCTACAACGGCGATATCCTGTGGAATCCTGACGCCATGCTCTTTCAGGGTTTGCATGCAAACGGCGGCAGAGAAATCATTGGTAATAAAGGCACCATCCGGCAGCGGTTTCATTTTCAGGATTTGTTTGGCTGCCTCCACCCCGCATTGCTCGCTCAGGTCTTTGATCAGTACATAGTCTTTATTATAGGTAAGGCCATTGTCAAAAAGAGCATCGGTGTAGCCTTTATGCCGTTGTGCATATACGTTCCGTTTTAAGTTTGCGGTAACCAGTACAATTCTTTTGCATCCCTGTTCAATCAGGTGCCGGGTAGCCTGGTAGCCGCATTTATAGTTATCGATGATCACTTTGGTGCTGTCACTTTTTTCTTCCACCCGGTCGAAGAAAATAACCGGGATACCTTTCTCTTCGTATTGTTTGTAATGATCGAGACCGTTCGTATCAAAGGCAAGTGAAGCAATCAGCCCATCCACTCTTTTATGAAAAAGGTTAGTGGCGTTAGCGGCTTCTTTTTTAAAACTTTCCGATGAGTGGGCAATGATCAGGTCATAACCGGCTTCGGTGGTCACTTTCTCAATCCCTGCCAATACCGATGTGATGAAGTTGCTGTTCAATTCATGGACTATTACGCCAATCGTATTGGTTTTTTGTTTGCGAAGACTACTGGCAAATGTATTGTGGCGATAGCCTAACTCCCTGGCGGCCTCCTGTATTTTTTTACGGGTGTTTTTATTAATGGCAGGATGGTCCTGTAAAGCCCTGCTGACCGTTGCGGAGGAGAGCTCCAGCTTTTGTGCAATATCGTATATGGTTACGTCTTTTTTGGGCTTCATGGTGCAATCGGTTGCATAAAAATCGCAAAAAAAATCAAATTACAAAGATTTGTTTTTGCTTGATGAATCGCGGATCAATAAATCTGAACGGAGTATGATTGTATTCATGTTTTTACTGCTGGTCACGCCCCTTATCAGGTTGATTAAACTGCTCACTGCAGCTTCACCGATATGGTATCCTGGGTAATTAACTGTAGTTAGGCTGGGTTCAACCACTTTACTAATAGGGTCATTATTGAAGCCGGCAAAAGCAACGTCTTCCGGCACCCGTATTCCCGCCGCTTTGAGGGTGCTCATACAAAAAACAGCAGCCGTATCGTTGGCTGAAAAGACAGCATCGGGACGGTCTTTGAGCTTCAGAGAAAGTATGAGTTCGCCCGCTTCCCTGCCGGCATCTTCGGTTAGCGTACTGATATACACCAGCTTTTCTTCAAAAGGAATCTTGTGGTCTTTCAGGGCTTGTTTATATCCACGCAATCTTTCTGCATATACATTCCTGAGGAGGTTGCCACCCAGGTGCATGATTCGCCTGCAACCCTGATCCAGCAAGTGTTTGGTGACATCATAGGCTGCTTTGAAATTATCAATAATAACCGAGGTATATTCATTTCCCGGGTATACCCGGTCGAAAAATATAACAGGGATATGTTTCCTGAAAAATGGCTTGAGATGGTCGATTTCCTCTGTGTTATAGGCCAGCGAAATGAGTAGTCCGTCCACGCCCTTGTTGAACATGGTATGGGCATTGGCCACTTCTTTCGCTGCATTTTCCTGCGACTGGCTGATGATCAGGTTATACCCTTCGCGGTTGGCTGCGTCTTCCATGCCGGCCAGCACATTGGCTACAAAATAACTGTTTAAGCGGGGCACGATCACCC
>DASUMO010000110.1:0-3080 GCA_036277695.1 Chitinophagaceae bacterium | reverse complement strand
CTTGCATTGAATACTACAGCCAACAACCCCTTCCTCGATGTGGAAGTTTCTTCTGAAGCTGAAGCCGGGACCGATATTGCATTCCGTTTGGGTGAAGGCTCTTCTTTCCAGAATATGCGTTTCAGCGCCACTTACTGGGATAAAAGAAGCGAAAGTGTGATCAGGGCTATTGAACTGGCTCCTTCCACTGGTGTGGTCAGCATCATAACCAATGCCATTGACCTGAAGTCAAACGGCTTCCAGGCCTCACTTGATGCGGATCTTATTAATCGTAATAAATTCTCCTGGGATTTTGGAATCCGCTTTGGTGCTTCCAAGTCGATAGTTGACCGTATCAGCAATGGAAAAGATATTGCACTCGGTTCAACCGGTGCAGGGCAGTTTGTATTGAAACAAGGTGCCAGCATAGGAGCCTTCTTCGGTTTCCGGCCTTTACGCAGTGTAACTGAAACGACCGGTAAAGGTGAACGTTATATTCCTGACAGCGAAATCCAGAATTATGAAATCGTAAATGGCATGGTTGTTCATAAAACAAACAGGACTGTTCGTTTCACGACAGAACTGGAGCCAATCGGTGATCCCAATCCCAAGTTCAATATGACTTTCCTGAATAACTTTACCTTATTCGAGAATTTATCCATCGGTACGCAACTGGATTGGGTATATGGTAATAAAGTTTACAATCAAACCCGCCAATGGCTTTACCGCGATTATTTAAGTGCTGACTTTGACGAACCTGTTACCATCAATGGGGAGACCAAGGCCTTTGTCAACTTTTATAATTCACTATATCATACCAATAATGCCAACACCCATTTCGTGGAGGACGGTTCTTTTCTTCGTCTCCGGGAACTGACTATCAGCTATAACTTCACCCGCCTGCTCAACCTGCGTTTCGTCAATAATGCACAGCTTTCATTGTCGGGTCGCAACCTCTTTACCATTACTGATTATTCCGGTATGGATCCCGAGGCTGCTGCCGCATTGAATAATCCTTTGCGCCGGGGGGTGGATGTATTCTCTTTTCCCAATTTCAGAACATACCAGCTGGGTTTAACCCTGGGATTTTAATAAACCGCTTTAAATACATAATATGAAACTGATAAATAAAATCTTCTTCCTGCTGCTGCTGGCCGGTTTTTTTAGTACTGGTTGCAGTAAAAAACAGCTGGACCTTACCAATCCCAATGTACCGGGTCTGCCTTCACTGGATACCGAAGAGGGAATCATCAGGGCCGGGGCAGGTATTCACCGGAAATTCGGCTGGCAAAACCAATACGATTACTGGTGGATGGTGATGACTTTTCATAATACAATGGGTGATAATACCTGGAGTTCGGTGGGTAATTTCGGTATGCGCTGGGCTAACCAGACGGAAAGGATCATACTGGATAATGGAACGGTGTTGACACCGCCCCAGGGTGGTGCCCAGGGTTTGGAATTAAAATCAAGGAATACCCGTTCTAACGGCGACCAGAATGTATTCAACTATGAATGGACAGCTATGTACCAGATCAATAACCAGGCTAACCTGATACTGAATCAACTGGAAAGTCCTACCCTGCAATTATCCGGGAATGTTGATGCAAAGAAAAATACATTGAAAGCCTGGGCTTATTGGTGGAAAGGTTTTGCTTATTCCAGGATCGGTTCCATGTATGTGGCTGGAATTATCACGGATGCGTTGAATGAATCAAACAGTGATTTTAAGGAAAGAAACCTGATCATTGATGAAGCTACCTCCAATTTCGAAAAATGTATCACCGCCCTGGAAGCCATTACGGATATGGCTGCCTACAATGCGGTCATGGATAAACTGATCCTGTCTTTTACCAAAGTTGGGCGGGGCGGCATATTCACACCCTTGATGTGGAAGCGCCATATTAATACTTATAAAGCCAGGAATATACTGGTCAATAAAAAAGTAGGCGATATTACCAATGCGGAGTGGAATACTATTCTTACACTGACCCAGGATGGACTGCAACAGGCGGATAAAATACTCACCATGCGTTCTGCCGATGCACAGGATGTGGTATTGCAGACCGCCTGGTCGCCCTTCCGTCTTACAACCAATGCCTGGGAATTTGTGAGTGAACGCTGGATCCAGGAATTTAAAGCCGGTGATGCCCGGAGAACAAGAAATGTTGTAACACGGCCCAATGCCGCAGTCAATCAATCCGGTCGTGGATTCCAGTATGGCACCCGCTATGACCTGCGTACCATTGAGACAGGCGGGGATTATGTTTCCGCGCTGGCAGGCAGGGCTGAGATACCCGTGGGAGCTACCTATGAAGAGAATGCGCTAACCCGCGCCGAAGCTTTGATCCGCACAGGCAGTATTGAAGAGGGATTGCAACTGATCGATGCGGTCAGGCAATACCAGAATGCACAATTGCCGGCCGTTGCGGGTACCGGACTTACACTGGCCCAGGCTTTAGATGAATTATATCGCGAGAGAAGGATTGCTTTATTCCAGAAGAACACGCCTTTTTATGATTACCGCCGCTTTGGCTATGCCTGTAAAGGTTGCCAGCGAACCGGGGTTGTTGTACTGGGCCCGGGCGGTGCCGTCAACACGAATGCGACAATCGTTTATAATTATATGGATTATTTCGACGTGCCGTTGAATGAGCTGGACTTTAACGTACCTGGTACTGGTTCCGCCGAAGTGACCTTCCCGTTTTAATTCGGTTCTATCTTGCTTATACCAAAGCCACCCGCCCCAGGGGTGGCTTGCCTTTTTGGAATTCTAATCTGTATACGAAACTCCGTTATGCGAAAAGTCTAGCACCGCAGAGATACAAAGTAACGCGAAGGGATTAAATTTTCTCTTGACCTTTGCGCTCCTTCGCTTTATGGGACAGTAGAAATGTTCCCACGAAGACCACAATATCTTTATCCAAAGAGCTTTCTTTAAGTCCAGAACACGCAGGTATCAACGGGAAAGCTGCGCTAACTTCCCTTTACCTGTGTGAAACCATTCAGCTTGTTGTTACACTAGTTGAGTTCCTATTTTTCACGCTTCAGTTAATTTCAGCCAGATCACTGAAGCATAGCTTACATCTAAACTGTCATTC
>DASUMO010000109.1:0-5673 GCA_036277695.1 Chitinophagaceae bacterium | reverse complement strand
ATTGAAAAAGGGGATTACCTGGTCTTTCAACCTACGTTTTCTTATAAGGGCTTTGAAACAAAGTCGAGGGACCGGAACGAGATTGTGGTACCGCAGGGCGATAAGATCGTGATCGTCCATCGCAACCGCGAAAAAGAAAATGCATTTGTACGGAAACTGCAGAACCTGCATTCCAATTTTATCCATAATGAAGAAAACGGATCCCTGGCGTTGAAAGGCACCGATGTGCTCCGGAATAACTGGTTCTTCCTCTTCGTAGATGCGATGAAGGATATGAAGACCCCCGTATTCGGTTTCGAAGCCCTGAAGAATTTCCGTTTCAATACGGCCAAGCCGCAGACCAAGATCTTTATCAGCAGCAATACCGATTGGTTTGATGCGAGGGTGGATATCGTTTTCGGCGACCAGAAAGTAACGGTGGCTGAAGTAAAAAGGGCCCTGGCCAATAAGCAGCAGTTTGTACAATTGAATGACGGTACACTGGGCATATTGCCCGAAGAATGGATCAAAAAATATTCCCTGCTTTTCCGTGTTGGCGAAGGAAAAAATAACTCGCTGAAATTATCCCGCTACCATTTAAGCGTGGTGGACGAACTCTATGAACAGCGTGATGAAGAAGAACTGACCGTGCAGCTGGAAGAAAAATATGAAAGGCTGCGCCAGTTTAATAAGATCAGGGAGATCGAACCGCCCTATCATTTAAAAATGATCCTGCGTCCTTACCAGGTGGCGGGCTATCAATGGCTCAATTACCTGCGGGAAATTAACTGGGGCGGCATCCTGGCCGATGATATGGGTTTGGGTAAAACGGTGCAGGCACTTTCTTTCCTGGATCATTTCAAAACCGAATACGGCAATGTAAAAGCCCTTGTCGTATGTCCAACAACCCTGATCTATAACTGGGAAAACGAAATCAAAAAATTCACGCCCAAGCTGACTTACCGGATTCATCATGGCGGGGCCCGCACCCGTCTTCGGGATGAACTGGTGGATCATGATGTAACCATTACCACATACGGCACGCTGCGCAGTGATATCAAGTTATTGATGAGCGTGGAATTTGATTATGTGGTCCTGGATGAAAGCCAGGCGATCAAGAACCCCGCCAGCAAGGTTACCAAGGCAGCCGGTTTGCTGAATGCCAAACATCGACTCTGCATGAGTGGTACGCCTCTCCAGAATAACACCTTTGATGTGTTTGCCCAGATGAATTTCCTGAACCCGGGAATGCTGGGTACCATGGAGTTTTTCCGCCAGGAATTTGCCGTGCCCATTGATAAGTTTGGCGAGCAGGACCGCAAAGAGCACCTGAAAAAAATTCTTTATCCTTTTATTCTTCGACGTACCAAAGAACAGGTGGCCCGTGACCTGCCGGATAAACAGGAAATGATCCTGTGGTGTGAAATGGAAGATGAACAGCGGAAGATCTATGATGCTTACCGCAATGATTTCCGCGACAAGATTCTGGGGACCATCCAGGAACAGGGTATACAGAAATCGCAGCTGACCATCCTGCAGGGTTTGATGAAGCTTCGCCAGATCTGTGATTCCCCCGCGATTTTAAATGAACAGGAAAAATTCGATAATCATTCCATTAAACTTGATGAACTGGCCCGGGAGATCGTGGAGAATATCGGGGATCATAAGGCACTGGTGTTTTCGCAGTTTTTAGGGATGCTTGCGCTGATCCGCTCCAAGCTGGAAGAGCTGGGTGTGAAATATGAATACTTCGATGGCAGCACTTCGGCACCTGACCGGGAAAAGGCTATTCAAAGTTTTCAGAAAGACGATGAGGTCAGGGTATTTCTTATTTCGCTTAAAGCAGGAGGCGTGGGTTTGAACCTGACCGCGGCCGACTATGTATATATTGTAGACCCCTGGTGGAATCCCGCGGTGGAACAGCAGGCTATTGACCGGACCCACCGGATCGGTCAGACCAAGAATATCTTTGCTTACCGGATGATCTGTAAGGACACCATCGAGGACAAGATCATTCAATTGCAGGAAAAGAAAAGAGCCCTGGCCAAGGATATTATTTCCGATGATACATCCTTTGTGAAGACCCTGACCAAGGAAGATGTAGAGTATTTGTTCAGCTGATAAAAATCATTCCCCGGAATAAATTTGCCAGGATTTTGCCTGGACAGGGCCGACCCTTTGTAAAAGACGCTTACGCTTAGGGCCCGCTGTTTTCTCCGTCCCGGGTCCCACACCGATAATTTTTGCCCTTTTATCCCGTTTTAGTAGGTAATGCCTCCTGCCGCCGAAGGTTAGGGAGTATTCTTACGTCTAACTTCGTAGTTATACCAAGTTTATGAAGAAAACCTTTACGCTGCTCGTTTTTGCCTTATCCTTAATTATCAGCGCCCGGGCCCAGAAGGCCGATGGTTCCATCAAAGGGAAATTGACCGATTCCCTTGCCAGGCAACCCATCGCCGATGCCACCATTTCTTTAATGAAGACTGCCGATTCTTCCCTGGTCACTTTTACCCTTAGCAATCAACAGGGAAGTTTTGAAATCAATGGATTAGCCCCCGGTGACTACAAACTTATCATATCTCACCAGGCTTACGAGCTCATTACCCGATTGGTTTCAATCACCCCAACGAAAAAATTGGCCGACCTGGGGGTTATCAAAGTTGATAAAGATGTAAAGGCTTTGGGTGAAGTGGTGGTTACTTCCAATATCCCGATCGTGGTTAAAGGTGATACGGTACAGTTCAATGCCGAGGCATTTAAAACCAAACCTAATGCCAGCGCCGAAGACCTGTTGAAAAAATTGCCGGGAGTGGAGGTTGACAAGGACGGAAATATCAAAGCCCAGGGTGAACAGGTACAAAAGGTTTACGTGGATGGTAAGGAGTTTTTTGGGAACGATCCCAAACTGGCCACCAAAAATCTTACGGCCGAAATGGTGGAAAGCGTACAGGTATTTGACGATATGAGCGACCAGGCCAAGTTCACCAAGATTGATGATGGCAGCCGGAGCAAGACCCTTAATATCAAACTGAAAAAAGATCGCAATAAAGGTTATTTCGCCAGGGCGCTTGTAGCGGCAGGCGACAATGGCCGTTATGAAACCAATCTGAGCTTTAACCGATTTATCGGGAACCAGCGTTTTTCGGTTTTGTTCAATACCAATAATCTCAACAAGCAGGGATTTTCATTTTCGGATATCATCAGTTCCATGGGAGGCTTCAGCGGTTTTGGTGGTGGCGGCGGCATGGGAGGCGGAGGTTTTGGCGGGGGAGGCATGCAGGTGATGTCCATGCGCGGTACCTCGGGAGGATTTTTTGGCGGTTCCGGGAATACCGGCCTGATCCGCTCCCTTTCAACCGGGCTTAATTTCACTGATCAATGGGGCGGCAAGTTCAAGGTGACCGGCAGTTATTTTTTCTCCAACACTAACACTGACCAGGAACAAAGCATTTTACGCCGGACTACATTTATCGATTCAGTTGCTACCCTGGATAAGCAATCCGTATCAAATAATAAAAACCAGAATCACCGGTTTAACCTGCGCTTCGAGTACCAGATCGATTCAATGAATTCGATCCTCTACACACCCAATCTAACCTTCCAGCATTCGGAGAATTTCAGCGAGGATAGTTCCTTTACCATTTCAACCATGCCCTCCGATGAATACCTTTCCATTAGTGGCCGGACCAGGAACAGCAATAAGCGTGATGGGCTTAACTGGAATAACAATCTTTTATTCCGGCATAAGTTTGGCAAAATTGGTCGCACATTTACATTGGGTTGGAATAATACAATTGGCAATAGTGAAAGCGACGGGCTTACTTTTTCGAACAATGAATTTTATTTACCGGACGGTACACCTTACCGCATTATTCCCCAAAATCAGCAAAGCCGTCAAAAAACCACCACATTCAACAATGTGATCAGCACTTCTTATACCGAACCTTTCGGGCTGAACAAATTGCTGGAACTGAACTATGCTTATACCAACAATCAAAGTACATCTGACCGGGCAGCTTATAATTTCAATGCAGGCAGTGGCAAATATGATAACCCCAACCTGCAACTCACCAATGATTTCGAAAACAGTTTCCTGGCGCATCGCTTCGGCGCCAATTTCCGGGTTCAGTTGAAAAAATACAATTACCAGTTTGGGATCGGTGTGCAGAAGGCAACTCTGGAAAGCCAGAGCTACCAGGCTTCTACTGCAAAGGATTCGCTGATCAGCCAAAGCTTTACCAATTTCTTCCCTACTGCCAACTTTAATTACACGCCTTACCGCGGCAAAAACTTCCGCTTATCCTATAATGGAAGAACCAACCAGCCTTCCGTTTCCCAGTTACAGAATGTACCGGATGTAACAGACCCGCTGAATGTGAGAACCGGTAACCCCGAACTGAAACAGGAGTTCAACCATAATGTGAACATCAATTACAATACCTTCAATATAATAACCTTTAAATTCATTGCGGCCAGCCTTAATTTCACTACAACCAGTAATAAGATCGTCAATAGTATTGATTCCATGGGAAGAGGCGTTCAGCTGACCGTTCCCGAGAATGTGAATGGCTATTACCGCGGATTTACATTTTTTACGCTGGGCCTGCCTTTCAAAAACCCCAAGCTCAAAGGCTCCAGTGTAAACATCACCAACAACATTACGTATACGCGGGATGTAAGCCTGCTGTATAAGCAAAAGAATATCGGCAAAACCATTTCCATTAACCAGGGTGCCGGCGTGAATTTCAATACGGAGAAATTTGATTTTGGCGTAAAGGCCAACCTGGCCTATAATAATGTAAAATATTCCGTGAATACGGCCTTTAATGAAGATTATTTTACACAGACCTATTCCGGCGATTTAACCTATACGTTCCCGGGAGATTTTATACTCTCCACAGATTTTGATTATTACATTAATTCGGGCCGGGCTGAAGGTTTTAACCAGAGTATCCCGCTCTGGAATGGCAGCCTCAGCAAGCAATTGCTTAAAAAGCGGAATGCGGAAATCAAATTTTCGGTGAATGATATCTTGAACCAGAACCAGAGTATCACCCGCACTACCGGTGATAACTATATACAGGACACCCGCAGCATGATCCTCCGCCGTTATTTCCTGGTCAGCTTCCTATTCAATATCAACAAAATGGGCGGCAAAAATCCCCAGCCGGGCATGCCACCGATACCGGGTATGCAAAGACAGATGAGGGATATTCGGATTCATTAGGTGAATAGTGAGGAAAGCTGTTAGCTTCCAGCTACGAGCTGCGAGCTTTTTGCAGTTTGATTTTTTCATTTGTGAAAATCTATGTGGCACTATGTACATAGTTTGCACATAGATTCACATAGTCGTATTATGCTCGCAGGTTTCGTGTTCTTCGTGGGAGCATTAAGATTTTTGAAAATGCATCGTGTACTTTGTGTACGCAACGTGCACTTCGTGTTACTAATAAATACTTTGCGCACTTTGCGTCTTCAGTGCGTACTCCGCGTCCAGGCATACTGTAGTTGGTAGTTTTTAGGACGCAGGGGACGCTGAGTAGCATAGAGGGCGCAGATGTTTGCAGAGTTAAGTTCTGTCTGCATTTAATCTGCGTAGATCAGCGCCATCAGCGAGAAGGTGGTCTTTAAGATTAAAGCCTTCGTCAGACCGGGACGGTCAGACGAAGGAAATAAAAACGCCCCGGTAAAGGG
>DASUMO010000108.1:0-18715 GCA_036277695.1 Chitinophagaceae bacterium | reverse complement strand
GCAGCATCTACATTTTCAGGGTTTAAAATATCTCCTTTAAAAACGCGAAAGCCTGATGTTGTAAAACTTTCCAGTTTTTCAGGACTGCGTGTAAATGCCGTGACCTGATGCCCCTGCTCCAGGGCTTTTTTTACGAGTTGGATGCCAATACTGCCCGTGGCACCGAATACGACTAGTTTCATGGTATAAGTGTTTTAAATTATACCGTAAAGTTGGGCAGGAGGGAAGGGGAAAAATAGAATAAAACCGACAGTTGCCGTCTTTGTTTATTTGATGGAAAAAGTCTTCGGCGTTTTCCCGGTAAATGCTTTGAACACTTTAATGAAATGGGATTGATCGGCATAACCATTCTCATAAACGATATCGGTGAGCTTGGTATAATTTTTTAGTGTGAGTTGCTGAAGCGAAGACTGGAATTGGATGATCTTGGCAAACTGCTTGGGTGAAAGTCCCGTTTCATTTAAGAACCGGCGTTCCAGCGTTCGTAAATTGATGCGTAATGTTTCCGCCAGCTTTTCTATATTTTCCTGCCCTTTGCTAAGAAGAATACTTTCAATGGCCTGTTTGATTTTCAGGTCAAGATTCTGTTTTTTGTTTTGAAATAATTGGTACAGCAAGTCAGCCATGTGAGCGATTTTTTGCGAAACGGTTTTTTGAGCGATCAATTGTTGTGTGAATGCTGGTATATCCAATGTTTTTGATTGCTGCAAGTCATAGCAGTCGTCGTTTAGTGATCGGGGAGCCAGGTTGAAAAAACTTTTTAATACAAAAGGATAAAGCTGGAAAACGATCAGTTCATAGGCTCCCTTCATCTCCAGTTCGATGGGAGAGATTGTCTGTCCATAGAGAAACAGAACAGGCATTTGTTTTTTATGCGGGTTTACTGTCAGTCCACGCTCGGTTGACTGGAATATCAGCCCTGGATACCCGTCCGCAAAAAAGGGTAAATGGGTTTGCAGGTCCGGATCTTCGCTCGCAAATACCCAAATGTTTTTCACAAAAAGTGAAATCGATCGGCCGGGTGCTATATTTTGAAAATTCATGGCTGGGTTGCGTGATGAGGAGCCAGGGAAAACAGGAATCGCCTTTTATTTTTGGTTTATTCCCAAAATTACATTTACTTTTTCAGTGGTTTCTGCTTCCTGCCAAACATTCAAAGCCTGGTATCCAGAGAGACTTACGTCACTTAACCTTATAACCAACTCGATTATGAAAAAGCAAGCCATTTTAATGATGCTGATCGTTGTATTAATGGCATCCTGTACTGCCGACCCTGTTGAGCTAACCAAATGTGTAAGCGAAAAGCCTGTTGGATTTTGGATGGGTTTATGGCATGGCCTGATTGCCCCCATTACCTTTATTATTTCCCTGTTTACGGATTCAATCGAAATGTATGCTGTCAACAATAATGGCGGTTGGTACAATTTCGGATTTGTCCTGGGCGCAGGTATTTTATTCCGTGGTTCCTCGAAAGCCGGCAGAGAATACCGGAGAAAACGGTCTCACAGTGCTTAGATTTTATCAAGGTATTCCCTGGTATGCTGTGCCGAATTTTTACCGGCGGTGGAGAAATAACGGGTTAATATTCTCACCCTAAAATTTCTTTTTACTTTGAGTGTGCAAAAAGTACTCAAACAACTATATCTTAGCTGCCTATCCTGATTACTATTTTTCCTTTATGTTCCGCTTTACTAAAAATACTGAAAGCCTTGGGCACTTCATCGAAGCTATATGGCCCATCTATCACAGGTTTGATCTTTCCGGCTTCGAAAAGCTGGTTCATGTAAGGCAGGTCTTTGTTGACTTTCAAAGCAACAATTCGAATATGTTTTTTATGGAACAGCGAAATCCAGGGTGCCAGGAATAATGCCTGTAACAATCTCGACAGGGATCCCCCAACAGTGACATAGCTTCCTCCAGGAATCAATGCCCGGGCATAATCAAATAAGGAACGATTCGTCTTTACATCCAGGATCAGGTCATAGTATTTCCCATTTTTAGTGAAATCCTCTTTCGTATAGTCAATGACATGATCAAATCCCAGGGAACGCATCATGTCCAGTTTGGCAGTACTGTCAACACCCGTAACTTCCAGCCCATGTAATTTGGCAATCTGGATTCCGAAACTACCCACGCCTCCCCCTGCACCATTTATTAAAAGTTTTTGTCCCGCCCGGATTTTGCCCCTGTCGATCAGGCCTTGCACTGCCAGCATGCCCGCCTGCGGAATGGCTGCTGCTTGTTCGAAGCTCATACCTGCAGGTTTTAGTGCAAGCACTTTTTCCCTGGCACATACATATTCAGCCAGTCCACCCCAGTCACCACTGAGATCTCCGAGGACTTCGTCCCCGGGTTTGAACTGCGTTACATTTTTACCAACAGCTTCAACCCTCCCTGCAATATCGGAGCCTAGTATTTTTTTCTTAGGCTTGAAAAACCCGTTTAGTATCCTGTTGATAAAATCACCCTGTAGAAGACCCCAATCCCAATCATTTAACGAGACCGCATGCACTTTTACCAATACCTCATTGTTCTTCGGAACAGGTTGCGCAATCTCTTTAAGCTGGAGAACTTCCGGGCCGCCATATTTACTGTAGACAATTGCTTTCAATCCTATTAAAATTCATTTGTTCGGAATATTCAGGGGCGGGGGCTTATCCACCACGCCGGTTAAGTTACGAAATTAGGTTTATGGTCTTAAGGACCAGGACTATGTGATTTGCGTGAGCCGGTAAGAAATTAGATGGTAAGATTTACATTTTTATAACCTTTTCTCATTATGTGTTTCGTAATTTACAGCCCACCATGAAAACTCCTCACCTGATCTTACTGATGTCTGCCTTAGAATTCTTCCCTTTATTCTCCAGGGCCCAGGAAAATGAGGACCAGTTCTTATCAAAATACAGCTACCCCATTTTCGTAGTCACGGGCGACCGTCAACATACCAGTACCGCATTTTTCTATCGCTCAGGAGATAGCAACTATTTAGTAAGCAACTATCATGCGATCAAGGGTATGAGTCCTTTGAAGCAGGTTATCACTTTCAGGGCTGATACGTTGTTCCTGAAATACCCTGTAAAGGATACGGAGGAATTCAAGATTATGGCTATTGATATCAATGAATCGGTTACCGGTGCTACCGAAATATTCAGCATGGTTGACAGGATCGATCTTTTTAAGATCCCGGTAGAAATACCCGAAGATGCAGATATTTTATTTATCAATGACCTGATTGACGAGGATTACCTGTATACTGAGCCGGAAGAGGTTCTTGTATTTGGTTATCCAACTAACCCCGGAACTGTTCCGGCATTTTATTCACAGCAACAACGCCTTGAAGGCAGGGTCAACCCGGATGGTTTTACCGATTACGACGCGTCTATACAACTCAATTCCCCTGCATCCTCTGATAGTGCAAGAGCCATCCTCGGAGGTACAGCCCATTATTATTATTTTATCAAACCTTATGTACCGCAGGGATTTTCAGGGGCTCCTGTTTTTGGCAAGTTCAGGAACGAAGAAAATGAAATTGTTTACCGCTTTAGCGGGGTCATTTTCGCAGGGCAACCCCGTACCAAACAAACATGGGCCATCAAAGGGGCAGTAGCCCTGCAATACTTGCAGGGTGAATAAAATAGTTGATGATTTGATTGTTTATAGTTTGAGGCTTGATGGTGGACCTAACAATCAAACAATTCAGCAATCCAACAATCTAACAATTGAATTCCTAACTTTGAGTAGTCATTATCCATTCTTCTATCATCACCTGCGATATTCCGTGCCCGCAAACAGGATTGAACATGAGAACGGTCAATCTGATATTTATATTGGGGTGGCTTTTACCCGTTTTACCCTTACAGGATTATTCCAAAGCCCGGGAGGCCATGGTAAGGACACAGATCGAGGCAAGGGGTGTAAAGGATCCGGCCACACTTGCCGCCATGCGCAAAGTGCAGCGCCATAAATTTGTTGGTCCAGCCCAGGTAACGGATGCCTATGACGATAATCCTTTGCCGATTGGTTACGGGCAAACCATATCACAGCCTTATATCGTTGCATATATGACGGAGAATGTAAAGCCAAAACCCGGCTTTACGGTATTGGAGATCGGTACCGGATCAGGTTACCAGGCTGCAGTGTTGGCTGAAATCGTAAACAAGGTTTATACGGTGGAAATTATCGGGGAACTTGGCAAACAGGCTGCCACCCGCTTGAAAAGTCTCAACTATAAAAATATTGAAGTTAAAGTTGCTGATGGTTATCATGGCTGGAAGGAGCATGCACCCTATGATGCAATCATTGTTACGGCAGCGGCAGAATATATTCCTCCGCCACTAAAAGAACAACTCAAAGACGGTGGCCGCATGATCATTCCCATTGGTTCTCCTTACCTGACGCAGCAACTCATGCTGATAGAAAAAAATGGCAATAAATACCGGACCACCAGCCTGATACCGGTGCGTTTTGTTCCTTTTAAGCGAAGTCAATGAACAAGCCGGGATTCAGCTACCGCCATCGCCTGATGGCCGCTATGGCCCTGCTCTCCATTGCATTGATCGCTTACCAGGTTGCCATTATACAGATACTTTCCTATGTTCAGTGGTATCATTTTGCCAATGTGGTGATCTCCATCGCGCTATTGGGTTTTGGCGCTGCCGGAACACTACTTTCATTATTCCGTAACAGGCTTTTGAAACATAGTGATAAATTGCTGCCTCTGCTAATGACAGGCTGTGGACTCATGATGGTAGTGGCCGTGGAACTGAGCCTTAGCAGTCTTGCCCGCTTCGATTCCTACCTGTTGTTTTCTGCCCGGCTGCAATGGCTGAAATTGCTGGCTAATTCCTTGTTTTACCTGCTTCCCTTCCTGTTGGGGGCACTGGCATTGGGAATAGTATTTATAAAATATGTGCAGGAGATCGGGAACTTTTATTTTTCCAACCTGGCGGGTTCCGGTATAGGTGCCTTGTTCGCTGCTGTTCTTGCAGGTTATCTTTTACCCGCTTCAATCCCTTATGTCTTGGCATTGATCGCTGTAGGTGCAGGCCTGCTGGTCATGCAGTTTAAGAGGCCATGGTATAGTATTGCTCTTATTCTTCTCCTGGTCCTATTTATTGCTTACCGGATCAATACACCCGTCACCACTACTTTATCGCAATATAAAAGCCTGAGCCGGACTCTGAATCTGCCGGCTTCCCGCATTGCGTTGCAAAAACCGGGTGCTTATGGTTTAGTGCAGGTGGTATCGGCCGATGCATTGCGCTATGCGCCCGGTCTTAGCCTCGCTTTCAATAATGAAGTGCCCGTCAACAGTGCCATTTTTAATAATGGTGATTGGTTTGGACCCATCGATTCCTGGCATGCAAGTGATAGTTTTCACCTGCTGGATTATACAACGATGGCCGTTCCTTTTGTCCTTAAAAAAAGAAACAAGGTACTGGTCTTGTATGCGGGCTCCGGGCTGCATGTATCGCAGGCCATCCGGCAGGGGGCTTCCGAGGTAGATGCAGTGGAACCTCATCGTGGAGTTGGTCAACTTTTACTGGATGAGCTTGCCGGCATGAATGACTCCCTTTACCGAAGACCCGGGGTACAACTGTATCATACGGAGCCCCGTAGTTTTTTATCTTCTGCCAATAAAAAATATGATCTCATCCAGCTTCACCTGGTCGGTGCTTTTGGCGGAGGGGTAGGTCTATATGCCATGCGGGAAGAATACAGCCTTACCAGGCAGGCTTTCATGAATATGTGGAATCTGCTGGAGGAAGATGGGGTCATCAGTGTTAGCGCCTGGATGGATTATCCCTATCGGAATTCATTGAAATTAACTGCGACCCTGGCCGAAACCCTGGATGAGACCGGGATAACCGATCCTCGTTTGCATCTTGCTGCCATCCGCAGTTGGGCTACTGTTACCTATGTAATAAAGAAAACGGCTTTTTCGGCACAGGACATAGCCGCAATGCGGACCTTTTGCAATGATTATTTTTTTGATCCATTGTTTATTCCCGGGTTGAGTAGGGGAGAACGTACCCTGTACAACGGGATCAGTGACTCCACTTTCTTTGTTTACCAGGACGAGCTGTTAACGGGTGACAGGGAGAAGATGTACCGCGAATACGGGTTTCATATCCGGCCGGCCACTGATGACAAACCTTATTTTTCACAGTTTCTCAGGTGGAAAAGTTTGCCGCGGCTGGCCGATAATTTTGGTTCACAAACGGTTTCCTTCCTTGAATTAGGATGGTTGATAGCAGCCCTCAGTTTTCTGCAAATAACCTTGCTGGCCGTCCTGCTCATTATGGTGCCGCTTTTCAAACCCAGCACGCGCGGGAGGAATAAAGGCTGGACACTGATCTATTTCAGCGGGCTGGGAGCGGGGTATATGTTACTGGAAATAGTATTGATCCAGCAATTCATTTTATTCTTTGGAAACCCGGTCTACGCCACGGCATTTGTAATTTGCATTATGATGCTTGCATCCGGTGCCGGAAGCTATTATTCCACGCGCCTGGTTCCGGACCGGGGGATCATGCAAAGGATCCTTGTGATGATTTTCCTGCTGTTATTGCTCTATACTTTTTTTCTTTCGCCCCTGCTCAATAAAGTCGACAGTTATCCTGGTTTCATTAAAATAGCCATCTCATTGGTGCTTGTTGCCGGTCCCGCAATACTGATGGGAATGCCCTTTCCGCTGGGTTTGCGTAAGCAGGCTGTGAAAGAAGAAAAAAATCTGCCCTGGGCCTGGGGCATCAATGGATGCGTATCGGTGATCAGCGCCTCATTGGCAGCATTACTGACCGTGGAAGCCGGTTTTGCTGCTGTGATCCTGTTAGCGGCCATTTTTTATGGGCTTAGTATGCTGTCCATGTATTTAATCAGGGGATGAATTACCCATGAACAGAATTTTTTACGGGAAGCAATCAACAATAAGTCCGGTAGCAATCATTGATGAATCGCTTCATAATTCAGCAATACCACCCCAGATCCGGATGTTTGAACGCCAATTAATTTCAACCCGACTTTTTTCCTGATATCATCAAACAATGGTTTACCAGCACCCAGGATGACAGGATGGACGGCAAGCCGATAAATATCTACCAGGCCCAGGTTAATAAAGCTGGTGATGAGTTTCCCCCCGCCATATAACCAGATATTTTCCCCGGGTTCCTGCAGTATTTTCTCAACATTTTCTTTGATGTTTGACTGGATGAATATGGCTTTGTCATCATTTACTTTCGTCGTGGAGAAAACATACTTGGATTTACTATGAAGTAAAGCATAAGCGTCTTTCAATTTTTGACTGGTATTTTCTCCCGGATGATAGTTGCCCCATTTCTCATAGCTTACCCTTCCATAAAATATTGCATCAACTCCAGCCAGTATACCGGTTAGAATATCGCCAAAATCCGTGCTGTTGTCTTTGACGAGCCAGTCTATTTCCCCATTTGGACCTTCCATGAATCCATCGAGAGTAACAGCCAGGTCAAGGATAATTTTTCTCACTTATTACTTTTTAGAGCCTGTTTTTTGAGGTTGGGTTTTCCGGGGTATTTTCTTTATTCAAAAATTTTTCCCAACCCCTTAATTTGTAATATTTGTCTTTTGGTTCTCCCGTCAACCCGTTAATCCCCTTGCCGGGTAACCAGATCCCATGAATATACACAACTCCTAATAACATGATGGTCAGAAATCCAAAGGACCAGGCCCTTCCCAGGTAATAAGATAAGAGGACGACCACAGCATTAAAGAAAATCAGTTTAATCAATCGTCTGTACCAGGGTGTATGTTCCTCGAAATGTCCAAAAAAAATACTGCCAATAGCTGTGATCCCACAGACCACAGCAATTTCAAACCATAACGTGTTTATGCCGATACTATACATATCCTGGTGTTTTATGACGCAAGAGAATTGCTTAGTAATTGAAAAGTTATTTGATCCCTGGATTATTGATGCTCTTCCTGTATTGAAGGATCCTGCTTTGCGGGTGACTGCTCAAAAGGTAAGAAAAGTAAATAAGAAAAAGAGCCAAGCGGCAGAATTTACCGGGGCGGGCCTTGCCTGGTGGCCATGGAAGGTTGGATACTCACGTAGGGCATAAGACCATTTCCAGTAAATATTTTCCCATAAGGCTCATGCTTACCAAGGCTAAAACCGGCTCATGTCCGCATTTCGGATAATCCATAAGAGATAGTATAAAAAGGAATGATTTCCTAAGCCGTTGTATCACAACATAACAAGATCGTATTAAACCACGGGAAGGGGATTCAATCTCCAATCCCTGTATTTTCATATGAGCTAATCAATAACCTTGTAATTTGGATGGATTTTTGTAATATGTCAGGGTATGACCGGAATTCCCCGCATTTGCTTTAATCTTGCTAATAAATAATCAAATGAAATATTACATTAAAATGATGGCACCCCTGGCTCTCATAGGAATTCTCATGGCTACTTCCTGTTCAGAATCAAAAACCAATACCCAAGAAACCATCGAAATCAACGCGATGGATTCCACTTCCAGGGTTGTAAAAGAAAATAAGGAAAAACTGGAGGAGCAGACCCGCAAAGTGGAGGAATCACTTGAAAAACTTGACAAGGAATTTGATACAGCCAACTAAAATAATTTTATGAAAAAGCAATTCAAGGGTTTTGGCATTTTTATCCTCGTACTGGCTACGGTTTCTATTACGGCATTTATGCCGCAGCAACCAAACAGGGATAAAGAAAAGGAAAAAAAGGAACAGCAGGGTCAAAAGGAGAATAAGGGTAAGGGCAATCCCAAGACCAGTGACAATAAAGCTGCTAAGGATGAAAAAGTAAATAAGGGCCAGGGCAATGCCAATAGAGATAAAAATGATTTCAAGGATAATAAAGGGAAGAGCGAGGTTGATATGGATAAGGGCAAGAGGGACGGAAATGGTATTTATACCTGGGATCCTATCACTTTTAAAGAGAGGAAAAAAATAAAAAACCAGGAGAAGGTCACTATCTGTCATAAGTTTAACCGTGCTGAAGAACCTGCTGTTACCATCAGGGTTTCTTCCAACGCGTTGAAAGCGCATACTGATCACGGCGATGTGATGGGTGAATGCCCAGTAGTAACGGACAGGCGTTACAGTGATATTTTTCTGCGCCGGAGGGCGGATTATTATAACAGTTTACAGGAAAGCCAGGAACAGGTCTGGTACAGCCAGTCAATCCTGGATTATGCTTTGGCAAGACTGGCCGACTCAAGATTGCAACTGGCAACTTACCAAAGTAATAATATGCCGCCGGCAGAAATTGAGCGCAAGCAGGCAGTAGTAGTGGAACTCCAGCAGAATGTCAGTTTGCTGGAAACATTAATCGGGGCAGCTGCTGTTATCCTGGTAAATAAATTAAGTAATTGAAAGGTCCGGAGTAAATTGGACCAACCCGATGACCAGCCATTAACCTTGTAGGATTAATGGGAATACTCCATTTTGATATATTTGTCCTGGAATCTATCTTTATGGCTATTGAGATTTCAACTTCTTTCGCATCCGCCACTCAATAGAAACAGCCAATCCTACGTGTAAATTTCCAGGAGGAAGAACTGGAAGGAAATGAGGTCATTCCGCCCTTTATATTTTTTGGAAAGATTCTACTATAATAACTCAAACCACCACCAATGAGAAAGCTTCCACTTTTGATTATCCTGGCAGGTTCGGGACTATTCATCAATTCCTGTTCAGGCAAAAAAGAGGGTGACCAGCCCGATACCAAAACCGGCGAACAGACAAAAGAGACATTTTCGATCAGTAACCTCGTGAAGGAAGATAAAGCGGTACCGGATTCCGTTATCGTTGCATTGAATGCCCAGCATCACCAACTTAAAGTATTGGAAAGGCGGACAGTGCCCGGCCCTTTTACAGCTCCGGGAATGCAGTATTTTTCCGATCATGCTGTTACGCTGGACAAACTACCCGTCATTAACCCGGGACCCGGTGAGTATGTGCATGTGATGGAGGGCCAGCGGCATGGGTATAAAAATCTTACGATAGGGATTACGGAAACGTTTCCCGGGGGCGCGCCTCCTATGCATTCACACGAAGGAGAGGAGTCGCATGTGTTGCTGGAAGGTGATATTCTCTATGCCTTAGGCGATACGAGTTTTACCATAAAAGCTCCCTATATGGTTAATATTCCGGCCGGTGTTCCGCATGCGTTCAAGAATATCGGGAATAAAACCGTTAACATGGTCGTGATATTTCCAACCAATATCTGGAAATATGATGTGCTGGATTATTTTCCTTTCCCTTCAGATTCTGCTAAATCTGTATCCCGGTTTACTAAATTCAAAAATAGTTTAGCCAAAAAATAACTATTTATTTTATTGGAAAATTTTCATGGGTCTGGACCTTTATGGCCTGGTTAAGATGCCGGTGTTCGTGCTGAACCAGGAAAGAGAGTGCATCTCTTAAACTGTAGGTTATTATTTGGGTAACCGGTGAAGGAATAATAGTCTTGTCAAGGTCAATAGTCCGGCATTTTGAAATGTATGCCAGGAAACTGTCAAGGTTGCTAAAATAACGTTCAATACTATCAATGCTCATTTCACTGGCTGTAGGCTGAAATATTCTTGGAGCGGTCATTTTTTTCTTAACCTGTTCCCGGAGCCGGTCTTTTAGCAGACGCCCCCATAGAGTACTGATGGGAGAATATTTTGTCCATGCATTCATATAATATGTCCCTTCCGTGATTTTTTTCAAAACAGGAAAATAGGAACTGTCGGATATCACCAGGTGATCCAGGCATTGTGCTATACTCCAATCGTGGACCCAGGGCTTCCAGTTCAGTTGTGTAGCTGAGAGAACAGTAAACGCAATCCGGGCTTTCTGTTTTGCCTGCTCACCTTTTTCCATTATGGATGCTATGAATGCTTCGTCTTTCATTAATCGCTGGCCTGGTAATTCCTGGTTCATTCAATTCACGTTCGAACCTATACTCGCTTGCTAATGTAGACCAGGCCAACCACAGCATCAAACAAGATTGGCCGCCTGACTTTCTTTCACGCTGACCGCGGGGTTAGGCTTGACCGGGATAACGGATGTTTGTGTAGTTGCCATCAATCCCATAAACCGCTCTATATCATAAATGGCATTATGTGCTGCCGGCGATATTTTAGGTAAAATCAGATCAAAAGCATGGTCGGTCTGCGGCAAAATATGCAGGACGGCCGGGACTTGCTTTTCCAGCCAGCGCTTGAACATTAACCGGGTGGTTCCTACAGGGGCCATGATATCGTGTTCACCATGAATAAGCAGGGTAGGAGGACAACCCGGATGGACATGATTGAGAGGTGATAATAGTGCATAGGCTTCAGGGCATTCATCCGGGTGCCCGCCTAAAAGCGGGGCCAGGGTGCCTATTTTTTCAAAGTCTTTATTCATTCCCAGGCGATAATAATCATCGCCCAAATTTTTTTTCATCATTGCGGGCATTTTCGATGGAACAGATTTTTTGGGCTGGCCAGGGATTGGGCGGGTGGTGAGGTGTTGATTGGTATGATAATAAAGGGCTTCGAGATCGGTTGGACCATAGAGGGAGATCACGGCACATACGCTGCCATCTTTTCCTTGCAATTCTATGGGAGTAAACTGCGGATCATTTGCAGTATAAGCAGCCATCAGTGCAAGATGTCCTCCGGAGGAAGCGCCGCCCACAATAATCTTATTGGGATTGATCCGATAATTGCCTGCATTTCCTTTCAACCAAAAGATAGCCCGTTTGACATCGTGAACCATGCCCATAATATCAGTCTCCGGGGCGAGCCGGTACGCTACATCCATAACCACATGTCCCTGTGCAGCCAGGTAACTGAATAAGGTGCGGGTGTTATAATCTTTGTCGAGAAAATAAAAAGCACTACCATGCATGTAAATAAAAGCCAGGCCAGAAGGTTTCATGTTTACGGATGGCTGCCAAAGATCACACAAAAGTGTTCGCCCGGTGACCGGAATAGTGGCAAAGGGAATGTTTTGAACGAACTGCGAATGTGCAACTGAAGGTAATTTTAGCAGCCTGCGACCTGTTAGAAAGTGTTTTTTCTGATCAGGGCTGAGATTGTTTTCCCATTGCGAACCGAAAGCCTGTTCAAAATTGCCTGCAGGTCCCGGCGGGCGGGTAACGCTGATTAAATGTAGCAAGTAGGCTAATACCGCATAAGTGCCCACCACGCTGATAAACACGGAACCGGTAGTGAGTCCTGCGATGGCGCTCATCGCGCCAATCAAGCCCAGCCAAACTGATAGCGCAGAAATATATATTTTTAAACCCCACATAATAGCTGCCGGCCATCGAAAAGGCAGGAATAGCGGAATGCTTAATAGAGCAACCAAACAAGCTGCAATGCCAGCAATGACCTGGATGATTACGATAAGAATGTTCATAATTATTTGATTGTTTTATTACATGGCCGCTGTACTTGATCCATTATTTTTTCAACAGCCATTTCCAGGATCCGCGCGACTTTTTATTTTTAGTAATTCACAACTTTATTCCTTTTTACAGTGTGTTGCCGCAGCCTTACCTGTACTTTATTGCGCTTAGCCTGCAGCGTCGCAGCTGCCAGCACAATTACCCAGCCCATGTAAGCACCGAGAGTCAATCGCTCCCAAACACCCAGCAAGGGCGTTGGGCGATTTTCCTGGATTCCCGGGGACTCAATGCCTGTTAATATTCCAAATACGAAAAATGCCAGGATTGACAAGATCGAGTAAATCCGGAATCGCTTTCCAAATGAGGCTGCTCCGAATCCAAACATCAGCAGTATCAGGCCTAGCGATAGAAAACCTACAACAAGATGCCAGTCATCGGTCCAGCTTCCCCCGCCTGCCGCTATCACCTCCCGTTGGTGCATGGGCGTCCAGATAAAGCCACTGAGTCCGTAGATGATCATCAATATGCTTACTACCCGCAGAGATTTGTTCCCTGTCGACGATTGCCAAAGACCCCATCCGAAAGCGATAACAAGTAATGTGTAAAAGCTGGCAAGCCAGGTCCATAATGTTTTGGTGGGAGCCCCAATAGCCGAAAGTTCACTGATAGCCTGGGAGGCCGGGTTATAACCGGGATAATACAGCGGTACAATGATATTTATTGCGACATAATAGATTGATGAGAAGATGCCGCAAGCAAGCAGAAACTTTCGTAACATTTTTTATGTTTAGCCATTTTAAAGTTAGAATAGACTACTAATGGCAAACAATGATTCATGTCAGTATTTGACATGATAGTCAGGTCAAGAATAGGAATAGTTATGCAAGACCCGGCGAGAGCCCGATCAGGAGAGAAAATACATCTTCAGGGGTCCGCGGTTTTTTACCTCGATTTCACCCCGGTATTCACAGGTAAATTCATCTTTGATTTCCTGATATGTTGTTTCAGATAGGTTAACCCTTCCTGGTTTTGACATGGACTCCATCCGGGATGCAATGTTTACGGTATCTCCCCAGATATCATATTGCCATTTTTTTATTCCAACTATGCCCGCAATAACAGGCCCCGTATGGAGGCCGATTCTAACTTCAAAATGGTTCAAGCCATCTCCCGCATCCAGCTCTGCATTGACCAGCCCGATCATTTCTTTGGCAGCCCTGACTGCATTGCTTGCATGTGTTTTGCTGGCTGTTGGCAGTCCGCAGGCGCACATATAAGCATCCCCGATTGTTTTGATTTTCTCCAGCCCGTACTTCGTGGTGATCTCATCAAAGCCTTTGAAGTAGAAATCTATGCTCTTCACCAATTGTTCCGGTTCGGCCTTTTCAGCCAGCTTCGAAAATTGCACAAAATCAGTAAATAAAACTGTTACTTCATCAAACTTGACGGCTTCCACCTTCCCATTTTTCTTTAATTCCATAGCAGTTTCTGCGGGCAGAATATTGAGCAGGAGACGCTCTGACCTTTTCTTTTCTCTTGAAATTGTCCTGTAATACCAGTATAAGGTGCCCAATATTATGGTTGCCAGGCCGAGAATGATAAAAAGCGAGATCAGCATGATGCGCTGGTTTCTTTTTTCCTGGTTGAGCAGGTCCACTTCGATTTGCTTCTGCGACACTTCATAATCCGTCCGCAGATCAGCCATTTTTTGTACGGATTTGATGTTATTAACGCTGTCCCTGTAAGTAATATGATCTTTATAATAGTTCAATGATTGAAGCGGTTTGCCCGCTTTTTCATAGAGTTCTGATAGTTTAAGATTGGCATCACTGATCTGGTCTTTCAATCCATATTGCTTTGCCAGTTCCAGGCTTCTTATGGCATAGTTCAATGCCGTGGCCTGGTCTCCTTTTTCCTGGTAGATATCGGACATGGAGATAAGATAGACACAGATGGGATAATAATCCTCTAATTCTTCCAGGATCCGGACAGCGGCATTGATGTTTTTTTCGGCGGAATTATTTTCACCGGTGTTGGCATACACCATGCCCATATTGCCAAGACTGTAGGCTTTACCAATTAGGTAATCGATTTTTTCGGAGATGATACCTGATTCCCGGAAATAAGCAAGAGCGGATTTGTAATCTTTGTGATTGAGGTATTCATCCCCTGCATTTGAAATGGCGGCAGCCAATAGCAACGAATCCCCCGATCGCCTCAGGGTGGCAATCGCTTTATCGTAGTAAAGCATCGCATTTTCATGGTTATCGGTAATGGAATAAATATCAGCGATTGACATGTAAGCACTTCCTTCTCCCCGCGTGAAGTTTTCCCGTTTAGCAGCTTCCCCGCTTTTGAAAAATGCATCCAATGCATCATCCAGGTTGCCCAGCAATCTTTGTTTATTTCCCTTTTGGAGATAGCCCCTGTGCAGGTAAAGATTGTTGCCTTGAAGGCTGGAAAGTCTTATAAGCTCTTCAGCGTATTTTAATGCCAGTTTGATATCGTTTCCTTCGTTAAAAGATAAATTCCTGAGTAATTCCAGCTTTTCTGTCCCTTCCAGCGTATCGGCTTTATAAATCAAGGCAAGACTATCCGCCAGTTTTTGATCCTGGCCGACAGCATACTGTGTAATAAAACAAAGAAAGCCTATTAAAAAATAATAAGCTTTTCTTTTAAAACTCATAGCTATATTTTAGGGATTAACTTGAATTTTTGGATCGAATTTGAAACTGCCCTCTGTGCTGGTTTTTGTATAATTGATGGTATAGTATTCTTCCGTAGCAGCATTAATACCGGGATTAATTGTTCCCTGCCAGTTAGAAGAGCTGGCAACAGGAGCGGGATCGGGATTGAAAACATCCGTTGGCGTTGAATTATCTGTAATCCCGGTAATGGATGCAACACCCGAATTTTGCCCGATAAGCCAGGTAACAGTATCACCAGGGTTGGCAACAGTTGTTCCGTTATCGGATAGAATCAAAGAATTGTCTGCAGGATTAATTCCTGTGATGGTGATTGGTCGATTTGCCATTTTTTAAAATTTATGATGGTTAAATAAAAAAAGTACTGCATTTCAGTCTTGCCCGGTAAAAACATACTTCCGGTTTATATAAATCAGCTGCTGTTCTCCTGATTATGGTACCCATAGCCAGGAAAAGCTGTCATCGGGCTTCGTTAATTTCCAGGGGGAGTAAGGGGATTTTTATCACAGACCAATTTTAACCAGGAGGTTAAAACTTACCCATTACATCGGCATTATGTAATATAGGGAATTAGTTCTAAAGAGCAACGGGTTCCCCAAAATTTGTCAGGTTGAGAAGGAAATAAAGCTGTATTCACTAATTAAAATTATACAAGCGGGCTATCGCTATTGTTTGGGTGAGGGACCTGGTGGAGGAATTTTTCGATCATTGGAATAATACAGACAGTTTCGTTATTACCTGCATGCAAAGCAGTAATTTCCCCGAGGTATTGACCGTGACCTCCCGGAATAATGGCCAATTGACTGTTTGGAATTAAACGGTGCATTTCAACTGCATGTTCAGGTGTCATAACGTCAGCGTCGCCAGTAACAATTAATGCGGGGGATTTGATTGATTTTATTTGCTCGTCACTTATGTCTTTAAATTCTACCATTCGCTTTACACATTTGTCGTGCATGGTTTGTAAACCATTTGGATCAGGCGCGACTTTCACGTATGCATCTTTATACTGCTGGGGCATCTGGTCAATAGAAGCCTGTTTCATAAAGTCCCAGAATCCCGCCGGAGTGCCACTTCGTTTGGCAATTGCGGAACAAATAATTATTTTATCAACCAGCCCGGGATGCCGAATCGCAATTTGCAATGCAGAGGTGCCGCCGTTGCTAAAGCCTAAAAAAGCCGCTTTGGTTATATCCAGGTTTTTCATAAGCGCGGCAATATCGTCAGCATCCTGTTCAAATGATAAGTCGGCTTGCCTGTCATTCGTCCGTCCGTGAGCTTGCAATTCAACTCCTATGACTTGCCGCTGCCTGGCGAGTTGTGGAATTATTCTGCCAAAAGAGGTTTGTATAGTTGAGCCACCACCGTGTAGTAAAACCAGTGGTTTCCCGTCACCATATATCTCGTAATACATTTTAAGTCCGTTTACATCGGAATAGCCGCTCTTATAATGGGTTATACCAGTCATAGATCCTTAGTATTGTTTATTGTTTTTCCCGGATTTTCCAGTTAACTGCGCATGAGGTTAAACGGAAAAGCGTTAAAGTGAAGTATGTACTGATCAGTTTCATGCTGGCCTTACTTCGGATATAGTTGTATTTTCAAGGCGCTTTCACCTTTGACCGGGTGCTGCGGGATTTAACAAAGACTAAATCACCACAAGTCAGAACAACTTAGGGTTTGACCGGGAAACGGGTAAAACCAGCGTAAAGTTCGTGAAAAACGATTGTTCCGCTTCCCAGCATTTTAACCTTTCTATATAACTGCTCTGTAAGTTTATCGCTGGTCTTTCCAAAAATATCGATCCTTAAAAACCGTATAAAATCTTTGAACCCGGGAAAGGCAGACCCTGCCACCTGCATATGATGTTCCAGTGATGCAGCATCAGGATGGATTTGAACAAGGGTCATGCGGGTATGGTTATCGTTAAAATAAAATGAATAGGCAAGAGGCCTGGACTCATTCAGGTTCACAAAGTCCACCAGGTTGCTGACCGCTTGTTTCAATTCATCAAATTTACCTTCCAGGACTTCAGATGTGTCAACATATATAATTATATCTGACATAATTTATCGGGCAGGATATTTATAAAATGTATGGTTCTGCAAACGAAGGTAAAAATAATTATTGGAGCCGATTGAAATCAACTTCGATCCCCCTCGTGATATGGTTTTCGCCTGCCGGAAATTGGGGAAGATAATTGCTATAAGCATTTAAAAGTCTAATTCTTATTGAATACAGATTTTATTTTTAAAGGCCGCATCCTGTTTTTCAAAAAGTTCAATTAATTCTTTGGATTCCTTTGGTATTTTGTCGGCATTTAAAAGCTTAATTATTTCCCCTGTCGGGACATTCTCTTTTCCGGATTTAACTTTGCTTTTGACAATGCATATCGCTATATCTTTACCCCGGCGGATAATTTTTTGTTCGGTGTAAATAAATTGTTCGTCCACATGAAATACTCTTGTCGTGAGCAGGGCCCGCTGGAATGCTTTTAATGGCCGGAAAAATTGAACACTGACACTGGTACTGGGGAAATACCAGTTCTTTTCCCGGGCTTTTTTGAAAAAACCTGTTCTTACCATAAGATCAAGGCGACCGGCTTCAAAAACCGTCATCATTGCCGCATGGTTCATAATTGAGGCGTCAATATCCGTAAGCCAAACAGTGAATTTGATCGTTGATGTTTCCGTAATAGCAAGCTTACCACGGAACCTGGAAGACAACAGGCTTTGTAAGAGTCGAATCCATCTCATATGTAACCGGTTTGGTTGAAGATTGGAGAGAAAATTGGCAAGAACCCCGACTGCCCGCATTCTTCGAATTTACCGCCTCCGGTCAATCCAGTATAGACTGATTTAACCTTCCTCGTTTTTTGGTCAAAGTTTGCAGGTCATGACATGCCTCCTGGTCCCTGCTTTCTTTACAAAGCGGAAGCCTGCCTTTTCAAAACTATGTATAAAGCCCATAAAACGATAGCTGGGTGAAGAGGTTTCTACGGGATAGGCTTCGAGCCATTTCGCACCTCTTTTCCGCGCATATTTTTTCGCGTTTTCGATCAGAAGGTCTATCAATCCCTGGTCCCGGTATTCCCTTTTTATAAAAAAACATGCGATGGACCAGGCTTTCTCTAAACTTTCATCTCCTCCCAAGCGCTGATAGCTTTCCCTGGGGGCGATTGAACACCAGGCGATGGCTTTCTCTTCCGCATAGGCCAATAGTCCGATGGGAATCTTTTCGGAAACACGCTTCCTGATAAATTTTTTCCTGTTGGCTGAATTGTTGTGCTTGAGTTCCTCTTTTGTCATCCGCCATGCCATGCACCAGCAATAAGAAGGCCCGCCTTTTGATTGAAAAAGCGATTCGAAGTCTTTCCAGTTGCCTTCCACAACAGGCTTTATTTTGATATTCTTTAATGAAAACATCCGGTAACAGTCGTATACCCGCATCAAAGTTTGCTGACTAATTTAGGAATAATTTATTTCCGATTTTAGCTGAAGGGAAGGAGATCGGGTTCCAGGTACTGCCGCCTGGCAGAAACGATATGGAATATGTCCTGGCTATAATGGGTTCTTATTATCTCCTTAAAATTTGTCTTGAGTCGTGG
>DASUMO010000107.1:0-4750 GCA_036277695.1 Chitinophagaceae bacterium | reverse complement strand
ATGCCAATGGCGTAAAGTTGAACGCTGTAAACACCGGTTTTGTGGATAAGGGTTATGATTTCGGCAGCGATAAAGTACATCCCTTAAAGGCGCCCAAAGTAGTATTACTGACGGGCGAAGGAATTTCACCTTATGGAGCCGGGGAAGTATGGCATTTCTTTGAACAACAGATCGATTACCCGGTTAGCCTGGTCAATGTGAATGATGCGGGCCGGTTGAACTGGAGTACAGTCGATGTCCTGATTATGCCTTCTGGTTCTTACAGGTTTCTCACGGAGAAAGCTGCGCTGGAACAATTCAAGGACTGGATCAACAAAGGTGGCCGGGTGGTAGCATTGGAAAATGCGGTAGCTGCCCTGGCAAGGGCCGAACTGGGGATCAAAGCCAAAAAAGCGGAAGACGGCGATAAGAAAGACGATAAGACAGTTAATTATGATGTGCTGAAAAAATTTGAGGATCGCGAAAGAGACTATATTCCCAACAGCACTCCGGGTGCATTGTTCCGTGTTGACCTCGATAATACACATCCACTCGCGTATGGATATCCCTCTACCTATTATACGTTGAAGCTGGATGAAAATATGTATGAGTTTTTCAAAGAGGGAGGCTGGAATGTGGGGGTTATTAAAAAAGATAACCAGGTTAGCGGTTTTGTGGGTTCCAAGCTAAAGGAAAAGCTAAAGGACGGACTCATATTCGGTGTGCAGTCAATGGGTAATGGCAGCATTAGTTATTTTACCGATAATGTTTTATTCCGGAACTTCTGGGAAAACGGGAAACTCCTGTTCTGCAATGCTGTGTTTTTGGTGGGACAGTGAGGGTGAGTCGTGAGTTGTGAGTGGTTCAGGTGCCTGCCCACCGAAGCCTTGGCGAAGGTGGGAATGGTGAATAGTGATTGGTGAGTAGGGAGTGGTAAATGGTACCTGCACGTCGAAGCCCTGGCGAAGGCAGGAATGGGGTGAGGTGAGCGGTGAATGGTCAAGAAAGCTGTGAGCTTCTGGCTGCGAGCTTTTGACTTTTGCATTTTGATTTTAGAGGCGGGAAGGCTAAAAAAACGAAAACTTGTATAAACGGTGAAAGCGGCTATTTCGCAAACAGTATTTTCGCCGAATAATTTACTATGATGCGGTCATCTCTGAAGTTTGTATTGTACTACTTTAAAAAGGAGTTGGGTTCATTGCCTGTTATGCTTATTGTGGGTTGCTTTCTTATTTCGGTCAGTGGCCTTTCGCAGGCACCACAAAGCTGGACCTCAGCTGAAATGTACCAGGCTATCCGTAAACTGAATGTGCTGGGCACCGTATTATATGTAGCGGCACACCCCGATGATGAGAATACCCGGCTGATTGCTTACCTGTCCAAAGACAGGCTTTACCGCACGGGTTATCTTTCCTTAACCCGTGGAGACGGCGGGCAAAACCTTATCGGTAATGAGCAGGGAATAGAATTAGGACTCATCCGCACCCAGGAATTACTGGCAGCCCGAAGAGTCGATGGAGGAGAACAATTCTTTACCCGGGCCTTTGATTTCGGGTTTTCAAAAAATCACCAGGAAACTTTTACTAAATGGGACCAGGAGAAAATATTGAGCGATGTGGTTTGGATAGTCCGGAAATTTCAACCCGATGTGATCATTACCCGTTTTCCGACAACCGGGGAGGGAGGTCATGGCCATCATACCGGTTCAGCTATCCTGGCTAACGAAGCTTTTGTAGCCGCAGCAGATCCACGCCGTTT
The DNA here is from genome assembly GCA_036277695.1 of Chitinophagaceae bacterium. Lineage (GTDB taxonomy): Bacteria > Bacteroidota > Bacteroidia > Chitinophagales > Chitinophagaceae > CADEDV01. Next base: position 3,013 of record DASUMO010000107.1, on the reverse strand, counting down.
CCCGGAGCAGTTGAAATTTGTGGACACCTGGCAACCTAAACGGGTTCTCTGGAACTCTTTCAATTTTGGCGGCACTAACCTAACCAGCCCCGACCAGTTCAAATTTGATGTGGGCGGCTACAACCCATTATTAGGAAAAAGTTATGGAGAAATTGCAGCCGAAAGCCGCAGTCAGCACAAAAGCCAGGGATTTGGTGTACCGGCCGGGAGGGGAGAAGCGTTGGAATTTTTTAAAACTACCGCTGGGGAAGCACCGCTAACTGACCTGATGGATGGTGTGGAACTTGGCTGGAAGAAAGTGAAGGGCGGGGAAGCCATTGAGAAAATCGTAGACAGTCTCGCTACTGGTTTTGATTTCCTGCGGCCGGATAAATCGGTGAAAGGCCTGGTTCGTTTATACAAGGCGCTGGAATCAATGCCCGCGGGTCATTGGCAGTCCAGGAAAATGGCCGAAACAAAAACCCTGATTGCTCAATGCAGTGGTTTGTTTTTTGATGCTACCACCAATGAACAGTTTGCCGTTAAAACAGATTCAATACGGGTCAATTTTTCATTTAATAACCGTCTTGGTGTAGACGCCATTTTGCAGAAAGTAACCCTGGCAGCCGGGAATCGTAGTGATTCGGTTTTTAACCAGCCCCTTGCCAAGAACAGGAACCTGAATTATTTTAAAGTCTTTTACATAGATCCTTCTACGGCGGAAACACAGCCTTATTGGCTGGAACAGAAAATGGAAGAGGGTTCTTTCAATGTAAAAGACCCGCAACTGATCGGTAATCCTGATGTGGAACCTTCATTTTGGATGAGCTGCCTGATCAATATAGAAGGTGAAACGTTTGAATTTACAAGACCGGTGCGTTATAAATTTACCGACCCTGTGAAAGGTGAATTATATGAGCCCCTGGTAGTTATTCCACCCTTGCTTGTAACGCCTGACGAAACGGTAAAAATGACAAGGGACCATAACAATTTTGATGGAGTATTGAAAGTCCAGGCAAAAAAGAGAAATGTATCGGGAGTTGTAACCGGAAATGGACGCTCCGCATCAGCCCGGCCCGCATTTGAATTCCGGCCAGACAGGGTTTCCATAACAGATAGAAATGGAATTGCAGAAGTTGGGTATAAAATCAAAGCAGCCGGTGACAGCGAGTATACCTTTGCCATCACTTCGGACAGCATTCGTAAGGCTTCTTCTGTCTCAACAGAAGAGGGTTATCGCAATTCTTTTTATAAGGACATGCATGAGATAAAATATGATCATATCCCTTATATCAATTATTTTACCGATGCCACGGTTGTCAACAGGAAACTGGATTTGAAAATCTACAATAAGAAAATAGGTTATATCATTGGTGCCGGGGATAAGGTGCCCGAAGCCCTGGAACAAATGGGATACGAGGTCCTGTTGTTGGGAAGCAAGGAACTGTCGCGGAATAATCTCAGCCAGTTTGATGCTATCATCACGGGAGTGCGGGCTTATAATACCAATGACTGGATGAATACCTATTATAATAAGCTGATGCGATATGTGCAGGAAGGAGGAAATCTTATTGTACAGTATAATACCAGCAGTAATCTCGGCCCGGTCAGGGCTAAAATCGGGCCTTTCCCATTTACCATTGTACGGACCCGGGTAACCGATGAGAATGCGCCCGTCAGTATACTAAAACCCGACCACCCGGTCTTTAATTTTCCCAACAAGATCACACCGGAAGATTTTACGGGGTGGATACAGGAAAGAAGTGTTTATCACGGCTCGGATACAACAGGAAAATATGAAAGACTGATAGGGATGACAGACCCTGGAGAAAAACAGGAAGAAGGCAGCTTATTAGTGACGAAATACGGGAAGGGCTATTTTACCTATACGGGAATTGTTTTCTTCCGGCAATTACCGGCTGGTGTACCCGGCGCCTACCGCTTATTAGCCAATATTATTGCCCTGAACAGGAAAAAGGCATTTTGAGAAAAGGGAAACCGGTAAATTACCGGATTATTTTATTCCTGCAGGATAAAAACCGGCTCAGCATTAATTTTCATGAATAACAATAGAAAACCAAGTATACGAAGAGGAGAGATGGCTTTTATTTTTGCCATCATCCTTGGATTGTTGCTGGGCATTTTAATCAAACGTATCCGGATCGGGATCATGATCGGGTTGGGATTAGGACTCCTGATCGTGTTGACCGGTTGGCTGCGAACTACCCGCAAATAATATGACTGATACAGATAACGAAAAAGCGCCCTTGTTCAGGAACTGGAACGGATGGTATATTGCCACGATCCTCTTCCTCGTATTGCTGATCATCTTATTCTCCTTATTCACCAAATCTTTTTCATGAGCCAGGTCGATTGGATAGTACTGGTTGTTACATTACTGGCCATCATTACCTACGGTTTATATAAAAGCCGTACTTCCCATAACCTGGATGGTTATTTTCTCAGTAACCGCAGTATGCCCTGGGGACTGATCCTGCTCAGCATCATGGGAACCCAGGCCAGCGCCATAACGTTTATTTCCGCCCCGGGACAGGCTTATACCGACGGAATGCGTTTTGTGCAATATTATTTCGGGCTTCCGTTGGCCATGGTGGTGATCTGTATTTTTTTTGTGCCCATCTTCAGCCGGTTAAAAGTATATACGGCTTATGAATACCTGGAAACAAGATTTGATAATAAAACCCGTACGCTGACCTCCCTGTTATTTTTATTGCAGCGGGGCTTGTCAACCGGTATCAGTGTTTTTGCTCCTTCTATCATTTTATCTTCTTTATTCGGCTGGAATATTTATTACACAAATATTTTTATGGGTGGCCTTCTGATCATATATACTATGACGGGGGGCGCCAAAGCCGTTGCTTATACGCAGCAACTCCAACTGGTCATCATTTTTATCGGCATGTTCCTGGCCGGTTATATGGTCGTAAATATGCTTCCCGATAATGTGGGTTTTACCGATGCCCTGCAAGTAAGTGGCCAGCTGGGTAAGCTCAACGTAATCACTACCGGGTTT
>DASUMO010000106.1:0-24671 GCA_036277695.1 Chitinophagaceae bacterium | reverse complement strand
GGTAAGGGTGGCCCTATCAATTTACCAAACTGTTTATAGCCTCCATATGCCACGAGCCCGAATATGGCATCACCATTAACGAATTGACGTAGTTCAGGTTGAAAAAAAACTTTTTTGAATTTTTTGCCCTGGTATGGTTTTTTTATTTGATCAAGCTCTAGACCAGTGATGAATTGAGCTTTTAGTATTACAGTATTCATAAAATTGTTTTTGGTTTGTATAATTCCTAATTATCACAGTTTACACAAGGAGGATCCGGCGGGGACGGATTCAATTCGTTGTCTTCAGCATCTGCAAAATTAGTTTTGGCTGTTGGAGTAAGCGCCGCAGTGGTAGTAATCCAATAAGTAATATAATTATTATCTCCTTTTACGGGCCAGAAGTAAAGAGGGACCAGTCTATTTTCAGGAATAGGTCCGCTGCCCGTAATACCCAAAATTGCTTTCAGTTTTTTTCTTGTCAATTCCAGATTGCCAATATTAGCTGTTCCAGTAATTACCTGCGTAGCGGCACTTCTTGTTAATTCTACGGCGTCGGATGTAGTATCACCATTGGACTGAGCGCCGTATCCAACAAGCGCAAGAGCGTTGTCTGTTTGGAGATTAGGGCTTGTAAACTGGAAGATTATTTTTACAGTCCTGCCTTCATCGCCCGCCGCACCGGTATTTAGGAGTTTTTTAAGTTGTTCGACTTGGAGTTCAAGGTTGTAGAACTTTCTTTGAGGTTGATTTAGTAATGAATCTCCATCCGCTAAAGTATTTATTTGTGTGCTATCTGCGGTTTCCTGTGTTGAGTCCTGTTGGTTGCAGGAAACAATAATCAATGCAAAAAATGCTAACATACAGATAAATACAGTTCGCATTTTCTGTTTGGAATGTCGATGCTTTTTCATAACAAGGTGTTTTAGGTGGTTAATAATGCGGCAGGGAGTTTCCAGGAGGAGGGAGTAATTGCTTAACTAATTTAAATTGCCTTCAGCTAGTTTCAAAGCCCCGGAACCTAGATTACGTAGATACTCCTATATTTTACGTAGTTATACGTAGCCCTTGTAATTGAGCATTCCCACGCAGTTGTGAATGCCTTTTAAGCGTTCAACTACCCGATCTTTTTTATCCGCATTTCCCACCTTGTTTTACCCCCATAAGCCGGTGAAGATTTGTGTCATAAACAAGCTGTTATGACACGTCAAACCATCCTGATCCCGATCCTGTTCCTGATCATTTTTGCGCTTATTCCCGGCAGTAACAAACAGGTTTCAGCTGCCAGTTCGGAGAAAATGAAAATGAGTTTTTCAATAGATATGTCCCAGGAGGCACCTGCTGAACCGGTAAAGGACGGGCCATCCGGCTTTCCTCAAACCGGCCAAAAACCCCTGGCTCATAAAATACATTTGCAAAGAATTGATGAGTTGGGAAAGATCCACCGCTTTCACAAGGAAAGGGTTAAAAAGATCCGGAAACACAGGAGTAAATATTGGATGGCCGTTCTTATCATCATTGTTTCCTGCCACCTGGCTTTATTGGTGCATGCATTCCTGCACCTCACGCATTGATCAATCCTGCTTAATCACGTTCAACAGTAAACCCCGCAAATTCGAGGGGAGCCATTTCATAAAAAATGACTTCTTCCACCTGGGCCCTGGGAGGGCCTTCATGACACCAGCGGAGCAATTCTTCCAGTTTATCCCGGGGACCGGTTGCCAGTATGGCCACCGATCCATCAGCCTGGTTATTTACCTTGCCCCGGATACCCAGTTCCTGGGCCTTATCCCGGGTGGTTTGCCGGAAAAAAACACCCTGGACCTTACCCCTCACCGTTATAGAATAGGTAAGCAACATAGGTTAGAATTGAAGCAAGGCCACGATCTCTTCCAGGTATTGCTTGTCGGTGCTATCAAATTGATCATAGTGTTCACTGTCTGCATCCAGCACCGCAACAACTTCGCCATTCTTGAATACCGGCACTACGATTTCGGATTTGGATAAACTGCTGCAGGCAATATGTCCGGGGAATTTTTCCACATCGGGAACAATCAAAGTAAGGGCCTTTTCCCAGCTTGTGCCGCAAACACCCCTTCCTTTTTGGATCCGGGTGCAGGCTACAGGACCCTGGAAGGGACCCAATACCAGTTCCTCGTTTTTTACGATATAAAATCCCACCCAAAACCAGCCAAACTGCTCTTTGAGCGCGGCTGCTGTATTGGCCAGGTTGGCCACCAGGTCGGGTTCACCTTCGAGTAAGCCCTTTACCTGCGGTAGCAATGATTCGTATTGTTCCGTCTTTGTACCAGCAATAATCTGTAAGTCTTCCGCCATGCCGCAAAGATAAGTTGAAGGTTAGTATTTTTCCAGTTTGCATATAGCCGGACCTTTCCAAAAATCCGCTTCATGTAACGATAACCGGTATTGAAAGCTAAGCCGTAACTTTCCCCAAATTCTTTTCCGGATGCAAAGGCTTTTGATGCTTGGCTCGGCCATGGTTTTGACCTTATCCCTATCAGCCCAGCAATTTGGTGGTACACCTCCTTCTCAAAAATGGAAACAGATCGAAACCGATACAGCCCGTATCATTTTTCCGGAAGGACTGGACAGCACAGCCCACAGGATGGCTTCAATCGTTCATTATATGGCAGCTGCTAAACCAGCCAGCCTGGGTGACCAGCTGCGCCGGATCAATATCGTGCTGCAACATCAAACCACTGTACCGAATGGTTATGTTGGTTTGGGTCCTTTCCGGAGTGAATTTTTTCTGACACCGGTTTCCAATAATTTTCGCGAGGGAAGTATTTCCTGGCCGGATCAACTGGCCCTGCACGAATACCGGCATGTTCAGCAATACAATAATTTCCGGAATGGTCTGAGCAGGGCCATGTATTATTTATTTGGAGAAGAAGGCCTGGCCCTGGCGATCAATGCGGCCATACCAGATTGGTTTTACGAAGGGGATGCCGTGCACCAGGAAACAATCCTTTCCAAACAGGGGAGGGGACGTCTACCCCTTTTCCTGAATGCTTATCCCTCCCTTTGGCAGGCTAATAAGAACTATAGCTGGATGAAACTGCGCAACGGCTCGTTCAAAGACTATGTACCCAATCATTATGAACTGGGTTACCTGCTGGTAAATTATGGCTATGCAGTGCATGGCGCGGATTTCTGGAAAAAGGTCAGTAAGGATGCCAGTTCATTTAAAGGTCTTTTTTATCCTTTCCAGCAAGCAATAAAAAAACATGCAGGTGAAGATTATCAGACCTTCCGCCAAAAAGCTTTTGACTGGTACAAAGCACAGGTCAGCAATAACCAAAAAGAGGGAAAACCGGCATTCAATCCTTCTAACCTGGTGCCGGTAAAAAAATCTTATGTAAATAATTATTTCTTTCCCTATTCCATCGGACCGGATTCAGTACTCTATCTCAAATCTACGTATCGTCACCGTCCTGCATTTTATATCCATGATAAAAATGGTGAACACCGGTTAAGGGCACGTGATATTTCGCTGGATGAACAGTATTCTTATCGGAATGGCCGGGTTGTATACACGGCGTTTGAACCCCATCCCCGCTGGGGCTGGAAAGATTATAGTGTGATCAAATTCCTGGATCTTGCTAGCGGGCGGCAGCGGACTATTAGCCGGAGATCCAGATATTTTACACCGGATATTTCGTTTAGCGGCAAAAGAATTGCAGCTGTGGAAATTGATCCCTGGGGGAAAACAGAATTGCATATCCTGGACTCCGAAACCGGGCGGTTAATGCAACGCATCCGGTCTTCGGATATTTTGGTTTTTACTGATCCAAAATTTATCAATGAAGATTCCCTGGTTACGGCGGTGAGGCTTCTCGACGGAAAAATGGCACTGGCCCTGGCCGAAATTTCTACCGGCAATACCATGAGACTTACCCCGCCTTCTTACAATGTAGTAGGCTATCCTTCTGTAGAAAACGGCATGGTTTATTTTACTGCCAGCTACCAGGGCAACGATGATGTTTATGCGCTTGAATTGAGCAACCAGAAGATCTATAAACTTACCAATGGTACATTGGGAAAATATTTTGTCAATGCGGGTAATGGAAAACTGAACTGGTCTGAATTTACTGCGGAAGGTTACCAGCTCATGCAATCGCCTGAAAATAAAAATAACTGGACCGAAGTGGATAAAGCGTTACTGGAACAATTGAATACAAAATTCAGTGTCAGTCAGCCCGGCGAAACCGGCGATATACTCTTGCAGCAGCTAACCCCGCGCCAATATGCAACAAAAGTTTATAAGAAATCTACAAGACTGCTGAATTTTCATAGCTGGCGGCCCTATTATGAAGACCCAATATTTACTTATTCTCTCTATGGGGAAAATGTGCTGAATACGCTGCAAACAGAATTATATTATCTCTATAACCAGGACGAGCGAACCAGCGCAATAGGATTAAATGCAGTTTTCGGTGGTCTATTTCCTTATCTGCAAGCGGGTACCGAATTTACATTTGACCGGCAGGGCATTCAGGCGAATCGGGTGAAACGATGGAACCAATTGGACACCCGGGCGGGTTTTTCCATACCCTTGAATTTTACCGGGGGGCGGAGTTATAAATTTTTCAATGTTGGCAGCTACTATGTGCTGCGCAATGAATTCAACAAAGGATTCTTCAAAGATTCAATTGGCAATACCACGTTCAGTTACCTGCTGCATACCATTTCCTGGTCGCAGCAGGTGGAAAGGGCGCTGCAACATATTTTTCCCCGCCTGGGATATGCATTTGGAGCCAATCATCGGCATGCAATAAGCAGTTACGAGGGATACCAGTTTATTGGAAATGCATCCTTGTATTTACCGGGCATATTACCCAATCACAGCCTGGTGCTGAATGGATCCATACAGCAACGTGACACGCTCAGGGCTTTATTCAGTACCCGTTTTGCGAGCGCACGGGGTTATGAGGATTATTATAGAACCACAGCCGGTTCCCGCTTATGGCGTCTATCAGCGAATTATCATCTACCCTTGTTTTTACCCGACTGGGGATTTGCCAATATTCTTTATATACAAAGGATCAGGGCTAATCTTTTCTATGATTTCCAGCGATTATTTTCCAATGATAAAAGGCTTACAGCTGATTTACGTAGTACGGGAATTGAATTGTATGCAGATACCAAATGGTGGAATCAATATCCACTGACCTTTGGTATTCGCATTAGTCGCATACTGGATGATGATCCCCTGGCGCGCAATGCCCGGAACAGTAACCTGTTTGAATTTATTCTACCCGTAAGTATCATTCCAAGATAAAACAAAGGTAAATGCTGGCAGCTGTCAGCTAGTGGCTAGCAGCTTCTTTACAATCCCGCCAAACTCTCTTCAATCGATTTTATCTTGGCTTCCGCATCGGCTTTTTTCCTTCGTTCAATTTCGACCACTTCGGGTTTTGCGTTTTGCACAAAACGTTCATTGCTGAGTTTCTTTTCTACCGAAGCGAGAAAACCTTTATGATAATCGAGGTCTTTCTGTAATTGTTCTCTTTGAGAACTGCTATCCAGTACCTGTTTTGTTTCGAGGAAAAATTTATCTTTTTGCACAACAATTGCAATGCTATTGGGAATATGAGAGGCTGCATAGACAATAGCCCCTGCATTCACTTGTTTAGCCAATATTCCCTCAATCGGTTGGTAGGCCTGCTTGTTCGCCGATAAAATATGCAGGGTGAGGGGATCCTTTGGTTTCAACTGCGCCTTTACCCGGGCATCGCGTATAGCTGTAATCACTTCTTTCAGTAAAGCACCGCTTTGCAGAATATTCTTATCGGGCTGCTGTATGCCGGCAAAGAGTTTTACTGTGATGTCGTCAGCTCTTTGCTTTAACTGGTGATAGACTTCTTCGGTGACAAAAGGCATAAAGGGATGCAGCAATTGCAGCAGCTGATCAAAGTAACCGACTGTTTTTTCATATACAATGGGATCAATGGGTTGTTCGAAACCCGGCTTCACCCATTCCAGGTACCAGGAGCAGAAATCATCCCAGATCAGGGAATAGATGGTTTTCAGGATTTCACTCAGCCGGAAATCTTTGTACAAGGATTCAATTTCCTGCCGGGATTCATTCAGCCTGCTCTCAAACCAGTCCAGGGCAAACCCGGATGAAACTGCTTCGGTGCTTTTACCCTGGCGCGACTCCCACATCTTTACCAGTTTCATTGCATTCCAGATCTTATTGATGAAATGCCGGCCCTGCTCATTACCCGAGGGATCCCACATCAGGTCATTGCCGGCAGGGGAGGCAATCATGATTCCGAAACGCACAGCATCGGCACCGGCTTCATCTATCATTTCGAGAAGATCCGGTGAATTGCCCAGTTGTTTGCTCATCTTCCTGCCGATCTTATCCCGTACGATCCCGGTAAAATAAACTTCACTAAAAGGTTTTTCTTTTTTGTATTCATAACCTGCCATGATCATCCTGGCTACCCAAAAGAAAATGATCTCCGGTGCTGTAACCAGGGTATTGGTCGGATAATAATAACTGACATCCTTATTACCCGGATCACTATAACCCTTAAATACCTCAAATGGCCAAAGCCAGCTGCTGAACCAGGTATCGAGGCAGTCCTCGTCCTGTTTAATTTCTACTATTGAATAGGAAATGGCTGTTTTGGACGTTGATTTTAATTTTTCGTATGCCGATTCTCTTGTGGCGGCTACGGCAAACGATCCATCCGGGGCATACCAGGCCGGTATGCGATGGCCCCACCAAAGCTGCCGGCTGATACACCAGTCTTTGATATTCTCCATCCAGTGACGGTAAAGATTCCTGAATTTAGGCGGGTAAAATTTTATCTCGTCCTGCATAACGGCATTCAGGGCAGGGCCGGCAATTTTTTTCATATCCACCCACCACTGCAGGCTAAGCCGGGGTTCTACCACCACATCGGTTCTTTCAGAATAGCCTACTTCACTGGTATAATCTTCTGTTCTTATCAGGAAACCTTTTTCATCCAGTTCCTTCACTATTTTTTTCCTTGCTTCAAAGCGGTCTTCACCAATATAGATCTGTGCGGCTTCGTTCAGGGTTCCATCTTCGTTTAATATATCAACAACCTCGAGATTATGTTTTTGCCCCAGCATATTATCGTTCATGTCATGGGCCGGTGTAATTTTCAAGGCGCCGGTACCAAATTCCATCGACACATAATCATCAGTGATAATCGGGATGCGCCGGTTAATCAGAGGTACCAGTACATGGTAGCCATGCAGGTGCTGGTATCGTTCATCGTCGGGGTGCACACAAATGGCAGTATCTCCCATAATGGTTTCCGGTCTTACGGTAGCAACGGTGATAAAGGGCGTTTCCACATCACCGTAAGTACCCGGGTCAACCATGTACTTCAGGTAATATAATTTTTGTGCTGTTTCCTTCCGGATCACTTCTTCATCGCTGAGCGCCGTTTTGGCTTTTACATCCCAGTTGATCATCCGTTTACCCCTGTAGATATAGCCTTTATTATACAAGTCGATGAAAACATTGATCACCGATTGGTAATAATCCGGATCCATGGTAAAGCTGGTCCGGTCCCAGTCAAGGCTGCAACCCAGTTTCTTTAGTTGTTGCAGGATGATGCCGCCGTATTTATCTGTCCAGTCCCAGGCATATCGTAAAAATTCGTCCCTGCTTAAGGAGGACTTGCTAATTCCTTTTTCCCGCAGCATCTGTACCACTTTGGCCTCGGTGGCTATGGAAGCATGATCGGTACCCGGCACCCAACAGGCATTTTTACCCTGCATGCGGGCCCTTCTCACCAGTATATCCTGTATGGTATTATTGAGGCAATGGCCCATATGTAAAATACCGGTAACATTGGGCGGCGGGATTACGATGGTATAAGGTTCCCGTTCATCGGGGCTGCTGTTGAAGTATTTTTTATCCAGCCAATGCTGGTACCAACGCTGTTCCGCATCCCTGTGGTCAAAATTCCTGGGTAATTCCATATCTATGCCTGGCTTTAGGGGGTCGATCGAATAACAAGACCCATTCAATGAGGCGCAAATTTACCGGGTTTTGGCAAGATGACGAAAAGCCCCGACCACGAGGGTACGGGGCTGGTGGAGAGGGGGTGGCTGGTTCATTGCACAAACCCCTTAGATGAAAATGCGATAGAAATGTTGCTGGCTTTGTCCGGCAATCAATAGCTGCCTGGATAAATGGCTAAAAAATCGTTCCAGTAAAAATACTGTTATTTATAGTAATTATACTAGTAAAATGTAATGTTTTTTTATACTATTTCCTGGCAGGCTGCAATGGCTTTTACAATTATATTCGTAATCTTTCGGGGGACATGTATAGGAATGACCTTCTTATTGAATGATCCCGCAATGTTTTATTTCAACCAAAAAAAAAGCTGATGCAAAGAGAACTGGCTTCCTGGTATAGCCCTTCGCTGAATAAAGAAATGCCCATCGCCACTTATGGCGGCTATGGTTTTGCCCTCTTACTGGTACCGACAGCCGCAGCTGATTACCTGGAATACGAGCGCTTTCAATTGATGGATCATTTGGCCCCCTATATAGATGGGGGTAAGGTAAAAGTTTTTTCTATTGACAGTATCAATAATGAAAGCTGGATGAATAATGAAATGAATCCCCGGGATAAAGCCATCCGGCACCAGCAATGGAACAATTATGTGTATAATGAAGTGGTGCCGTTTATAAGAAACCATACAAGTGCCGAGACACCCATTATTACCTGTGGCGCATCATTCGGAGCCCTGCACAGTATGAATCTTTTCCTGAAAAGACCGGATCTTATCAATGGCGTGATTGCCATGAGCGGGGTGTATGATCTTACAGAATATACAAAGGGCTATTTTGACGATGATGTATATTTCAATAGTCCCATGCATTATATGCCCAACCTGGGCGACCATTTTATCCTGGAACAAATCCGCCGCAGCGGCCATATTCATATCCTGACAGGAAGTGGTGCCTATGAAGATCCTTCCAGCAGCGGGCGCTTTGCAAAGATCCTTTACGACAAGGGCATCTGGTACGAACTGGATGTTTGGGGACCCGAATGGCCGCATGACTGGAATACCTGGAGAGCGATGCTGCCTCATTACTTAGAAACGAGGTTCTGATCATTTGAAGCTATTAGCTGCGAGATTCGAGCTGAAATGCCAAAGTCAAAATTAAAAATGCAAAAATCAAAAAGCTCGTAGCTCACACCTGCCTGCCGGCAGGCAGGGCTCATAGCTCACAGCTCGATTTCAGCAGTTTTCTAAATTCTTCACCTGGGATCATTCTCGCTCCCATGCTTTCCAGGTAATCCGTATAAACCTGGCAGTCGATAAGTTTGATACCCTCCTGGGTTAACAGCTCAACATATTTGATGAAAGCATAGCGGGAAGCCTGGCTTTTTTTGCTGAACATACTTTCACCAAAAAAAATTTTTCCAAGTTTAATTCCATATAGTCCACCCACCAGTTCACCATTTTTCCATGATTCCGCACTATGGGCATATCCCAATTCGTGGAGTTTTATGTAGGCTTTTTCCATTTCATCGGAGATCCAGGTGCCCTCTTGCCCGGGGCGTGTGATTCTCTTGCATTGGTGAATGACCTCTTTAAAGGCTTTGTTGATGGTAAAATCAAATTCGGTACGATTTAATAGAGGGCGTATGGATTTACTGATCTTTAATTCTTCGGGAAATAAAACAAATCGGGGATCAGGACTCCACCAAAGAATATAGTCGCCTTCATACCAGGGGAAAATGCCCTGCCGGTAAGCCAGCAATAACCGTTCGGTGGAAAGGTCGCCGCCCATTGCCAACAAGCCATCCGGTTCGGCCAGGTGTGCAGGCGGAAAACGCAGTTCTTTATCCAGAACAAATAAGGGCATGTGATGGTGAATGGTGTATAGTCAATGGTCAACCCAACTGAGTTCTGTTGATGTGGGTTTGCGGAGAGTTGCTTGGTTACTCTGCGATCACTTCTACGGTAGCGCCAATACCCCTGTCGGTAATCGCTTCGCACATGGGTTTTAATTCATCGAAACTGCCCTGTTTTACGGCATATTTGCCCTGGAAATGGATAATATAAGAGCATTGCTCGGCTTGTTCATAGTTATGCCCGCAAATTTCCATCAGTGTTTCGATAACCCATTGAAATGTATTAACCTCATCATTCCACACGATGAGACTGCAGGGTTCCTCGTAACCGGTGAGCACATCGGTGTCTTCCCGGCTATCGGTCATTATATCTGTTTTCGGGTTGGTCATATCCACTGTCCTTTCCGCAAAAATAAACAATCTCTTTTGGGAATGGTAGCGAAATTGTACGTTTGAGTCAAATCAAGACTATGGCCAGAATCATTGGAATGGGTGGGGTATTCCTGAAGGCCCGGGATCCCCAAACCCTTGCTTCCTGGTACCAGGAAAAACTGGGAATTCCTTTCAACGGGAGCCTGTATACAAGTTTTCAGTTCACCGATAACGATGGGAAAATTACGCCTGGTTATAATGTGTTATCATTTTTTAAAACGAATTCGGGCTATTTCGATCCCAGTCAAAAGCCAACGATGCTGAACCTGAGGGTTGAAGACCTGGTGGTTTTTTTGAAAGAATTGCGGGAAAAACAGGTTACGATTGTGGGAGATATGGTTGATGAAGAATATGGCAAATTCGCCTGGATCCTCGATCCTGAAGATAATAAGATTGAGTTGTGGGAGCCGCCTGCAACATGAAAAAAAATTTGGCAAAAACTGATTCAAACCTATCTTTGCACTCCCGTAAAAAAGGGCATTTATGCGCCAGGCTGCGGATGATTCAGGACTTCCCGATTTACGATCGGAAGGTCGAAGAGTCTGGAAATAAATGTTGAAAAATTGGGAGTTTAGCTCAGCTGGTTCAGAGCATCTGCCTTACAAGCAGAGGGTCGGCGGTTCGATCCCGTCAACTCCCACGAAAGTCCTGCAAATTTGCGGGACTTTTTATTTTTACTCATGGCAACTACTTATTGCGCTTACGTGCTCGACAAAGGTAAGGACACGGTACACCGGCATTACCACGACCAGGAATATGGTTTCCCCATACAGGATGATAACCTGCTTTTTGCCCGGCTGGTGCTGGAGATCAACCAGGCAGGGCTGAGCTGGGAAACCATCCTGAAGAAAAAAGATAATTTTTTCAGGGCTTTTGATGATTTCGATATTCAGAAAGTAGCGCGTTATACCGAAAAAAGAAAAGCCCGGTTGATGCAGGACGCGGGCATTATCCGCAACCGCCTGAAAATTGAGGCGACTATTCATAATGCAAAATGCATCCAGGTTATTCAAAAGGAAAATGGATCTTTTAAAAACTGGCTGGATCAACATCATCCCAAAAGCAAGGAGGAATGGGTGAAATTATTTAAAAACACATTTCGCTTCACCGGTGGCGAAATCGTAAATGAATTCCTCATGAGTACCGGCTATTTACCCGGGGCGCATGCGGAAGATTGCCCGGTTTATAAAAAAGTATTGAAACAAAAGCCGAGGTGGGCGGAGAGGTGAATGGTGAATCGTGAGTCGTGAATCGTGAGTGGCGCCTGCCCGCCAAAGCCTGGTGTAGGCGGGACTGGGAGTAGCTTCGGGCTATGAGCTTTTTTGACTTTGGGTTGGAGCTAACAGCTAGCAGTTCGCAGCTTGACTTTTGCATTTTGATTTTTGAATTGCAACTAATAGCTCGCAGCTCGAAGCTCACAGCTCGCAGCTCCTAATTCGGCTGTACCGCCGGCAGGCGGAAATGCTGTCCATCCAGTACAAACAATTCATCGATCTCATAATTCCAGAATTTGAAAAGGGGAGATTTTTCCAGTATTTTTTCCACCCCGGATTTATTTTCCGCATTCAGGGTGATCCAGACCCGCTGTGTTTCCATACTGACAGCATACTGGTCAATGATTTCTTTATTGATCAGGTAATTGATATAGGTCCGGTGCGGGGGCACCAGCTCCATAAAATCATCATTCATCTCGAATTGTATAGTCACCTGGTATTTCTTCATCTGCTTGGGAATTCAAATTTAGCTAAGTTCGGTTACTACTTCTGCCATACCAATTATCAGTCCAAACCACCAGTTACTCATTTTGGTTGCTTAATCCGCCACCCAAATTCTAAATTATGCTGAGTTTCTCTCACAGGGAAATAATTGGTAACTTTTAATGTTCATCTTCTTTTATGCCAAAACTGGTCATTTGCGCACTCTTACTTTTCCTGTTTGCCGGGATGGCAAATACACAGGATACGAGAGAGTTGCGTCTAAGGAAGATCCAGGCCCGGCTTTCCAGGCTCAGCGGTACCGAAAGAATCGATTGCCTGAACAGGATTGCCCAGCGCATGATGGATGGCAGCTATACAAGATGGGATTCAAGTCTTTATTATTCAAAATTGGCGATCGAAGAAGCCAGCCAGCAGGGTTACCATGCAGGGTTGTGCAAGGCACATATTATTCATGGGGATGGATTACTGCAGTTCCAGCGATCACGGGAAGGAGAGAAATTTTTCCTGGAAGCTATCCGGCTGGGGGAAAAATACAAACTGGATACATTATTGAATATGGCGCACCGGCGCCTGGGTCAATCCTACTGGTACCAGGGGAAATTTCAACTGGCCATTGATGAAATCAGCGGCACCATCAATTTTTTCAGGGCTTCCCGTGATACTTTTCAATTGATCAACTGTTTTACTTCCATAGGCTCTATTTATAATGATTGGGGTAATTATGAAAAAGGACTTGAATATAGTCAGCAAGCGTTGAAACTGAGCTTAGAGGCAAAAGAAAATGATAATACAGTCCACTGTTATGTGATGATCGGGAATCTCTATGCGGGTATTGGGGATTACCAGGCTGCTTTTGAATCCTATCACCAGGCTTCAAACTACCTCGATAACTGTAATGATTGTTACCAAAAAAGACTGGTAAATAGTATGAAGGGCACCCTGCATCGCACCTTGGGTAATTATGACTCCTCCATGTACTATTTATTGACGGCCTACAAGGGGAATCCCACCAGTACGCTGACTAAACTTTTTATCGCAGAAACATTAATTGCCCAGCAACGCTATGATACCGCCCTGCAGGTGCTGCTGGATTTAAAGAAGTACCACCAGCAAAATGGTGACGGGGCCCGTTACTGGCAACTGAGTACAGCAATAGGGGCTGCCTATTATGGAAAAGGTCAATTCATGAATGCTATTCAATTTACCCGTGATGGGTTACAATTAGGATTTCAGAGGGGCTTAAAGGGCCAGTATATACTGGACGCTTTACATTTAATGTCCACGATTTACAAAAAACTGGGACAAACTGATAGCGCACTTGCTTATTTCGAAAGCTATGCCCAGATGAAGGATTCGGTAAACTCCGATCGTTTGAAAGGGCAGCTCTTTGAGTTTAAACGGATTGCCGAGGATGAGAAAAGCCTGGCCCAAATCGAGTTGCTGAAAAGACAAAAGGAGATCAGCGAGCAGCAATTAAAATGGCAGCAACGGAATGCCCGGCAAAACCTATTCCTGAAAAATATCCTGATAGCCGGTATCATACTGATGGGTCTTTTAAGTTTGATCATCTTCCGGAATATTTCGTTGAAACGAAAAAATGAAAGACTGAAAAACCAGCAATTGCAGGCCCAGTTACAGCATAAGGCCACTGAACTGGAAATGCAGGCCCTGCGCGCACAAATGAATCCCCATTTTATTTTTAATTGCCTGAGTTCCATTAACAGGTTTATACTGAAGAATGAGACCGAAGCTGCTTCCGATTATCTTACCCGGTTCTCGCGGCTGATCCGGTTGGTACTGGTCCATTCCCGTTCTTCCCTGATCCTGTTAAAGGACGAGATCGAGATGCTGAAACTTTATCTCGATATGGAACAGCTGCGGTTTAAGAACGCTTTTGACTATACCATCAGTTTTTCCAATTCAATTGACCCGGAAACAATTTATATTCCGCCATTATTATTACAGCCTTTCTGCGAAAATGCTATCTGGCATGGACTGATGCATAAGGAGGGGAGGGGACACCTTGATATTATTATGAGCTTGCGGCAAAACCAGTTAAAATGTATTATCTCTGACAATGGCATTGGCAGGGTTAAAGCGATGGAATACAAAAGCCGGTCGGGTGAAATGCAAAAATCGCTGGGATTAAAGATCACGTCGGAAAGACTGGCCCTGATCAATGAAGAAAAAGGCGTGCAGACTTCTTACGAGATCGAAGACCTGGTCGACAACGATGGATTGCCGGCGGGAACCAAAGTTATACTGAGTATACGCTATAGCCGGCCGGTGGAAGAACTGGCCTAACCTAAACAGCAGCCATGATCAAAGCAATTATTGTTGACGATGAGCCTTATTGTTGCGATGCGCTGGAAATTTTGCTCCAGCGATATTGCCCGCAGGTGCAGGTTATTGAATCCTGCCATTCCGGTGCCGCAGGTGTGAAAGCTATCCGTGAATTAAACCCGGATTTGGTTTTCCTCGATATCGAAATGCCGCAAATGAATGGATTTGAAATGCTGGAGAAGCTGCCCGATATCCGTTTCGAACTTATTTTTACCACCAGCTATGACCAATACGCCATCCGGGCCATCCGCTTCAGCGCCCTGGATTATTTATTAAAGCCCATTGACCGCGAAGAATTACAGCAGGCTATCCTGAAACTCAGTCAGCGGGTCAACAATACCGTTCAGCAACAGCTGGAAATTCTTCTCCAAAAAATACAACAGCCTTCGGTAACCGTACACCGGATCGCCCTGCCTACGATGGAAGGTCTGCAGCTGGTACCGATAAACTCGATCATCCATTGTGCCTCCAGCAGCAATTACACAATCTTTTTCCTGAAGAACAATGAAAGAATTACCGTCTCCCGCACATTGAAGGAAGCGGAGGAAATGCTGGAGGAGCATGCCTTCCTCCGGGTTCACCATTCCTATCTCGTCAATCTCAATGAAATCAGCCGCTATGTAAAGGGGGAAGGTGGTTACCTGGTCATGAGTGACCGGTCAACCGTTGATGTTTCCCGGAGCCGGAAGGAAATATTAATGCAGCGACTCCAGCATTCCCGTTTATAATTACTCATTCACTCCTTTCAATGATCACTGCATAACGCAGGATACGCATTCCTGCTTTTTACGGTTGTGGTTGCAGGTTAGCTTAGTGCTCTAAACTGCATCTCATGAAAAAGTTAGCCATCCTCTCCGCCATTTTCTTCCATTCCTTCTTATCCGGCGCGCAAGCTGATATCCGATTTTATAATAAGGGATTGAAGCTTGCCGCGTTGGGAGACTTGGAAGAAGCGATCCGTTTTTTCAGCAAAGCGATAAAATATGAACCGGAATTTGAAGAGGCCTGGTATAACAGGGGGCTTGCCAAATCCAGGCTGGGCGATTATCCGGGTGCTATCGGGGATTATACAAGGGCAATCGATATCAAACCGGATTTTGCCAGGGCTTATAATAACCGCGGCGCTGATAAACATGAACTGCAGGATTACCTTTCCGCAATTAAAGATTACGACAAAGCGATTGAGTCCGACCCGGCCTATATCCTGGCCTGGTTCAACCGGGGAAATTCTCATTATAAAATGAGCAACTATGACAAAGCCCTGGCAGATTTTACAAAGGCTATTGAACTGGACGGGGCCTTTACGGATGCCTGGTTTAACCGGGGGCTGACCCGGACCAAATTAAAAGACATAGAAGGTTCCCTTGAAGATTTTAACAGGGTGAGAGAAATGCAGCCCGCTTACCCGGGTTTGCAGGAGAAAATTGATATGGTAAAGACACAAAAAATTGAAGAATGAAATAAAAAAAGCCCCTAATTTTGTTGGCCCGGAACGTTAGCTCAGTTGGTTCAGAGCATTACTTTGACAGAGTAGGGGTCACTGGTTCGAGTCCAGTACGTTCCACTTTTTAGATCTTCCAATCTATAATCTTATTCACCCATTCTTCGCGGAATGGGGTGGCGATCCGGATATAATTATCCGTATAACCTTCCATCATCCCGTTTTTATCCTCGTGCTCGAATAATACTTTCCGGGTTTGGCCTGCATGCAGGCTGGTAAAGTATTGCATTTTCATATAAGAAAGGTTGCGCAGGGATTTATTTCTTTCATGCCGGACCTGCATGGGTACCACAGGCTTCAGCGTGAGGGCATATGTATTGTCCCGCTCCGAGTAGGTAAATACATGCAGGTAGGAAATATCAAGCGTATGCAGAAAGTCAAAGGTCTCCCGGAATTCTGTATCTGTCTCCCCGGGAAAACCAACAATAACATCCACGCCGATTGCACAGTGCGGCATCAGTGCCTTAATCAGTTTTACTCTTTCGGCATATAATTCTCTTTTGTAACGCCTGCGCATAGCCCCCAGTATTTTATTACTGCCACTTTGCAGCGGGATATGAAAATGAGGCATGAATTTATCGCTGTTCGCAACGTATTCAATGATCTCGTTGGTCAACAGGTTAGGCTCGATGGAAGAAATCCGGTATCGTTCAATACCAGCGATTTTATCCAGCTCTTTTACCAGTGCAAAAAAATTCTCTTCCCGGCCACTGATACTAATGTTCCCAACAGTCCCATCTGGCCCTTTCCCAAAATCACCCAGGTTGACTCCTGTTAACACGATTTCTTTTACGCCCCTGGCTGCAAGTTCTTGGGTATTTCTAATCACGTTGGCTATGCTGTCGCTGCGGCTCCTGCCTCTTGCCATGGGAATGGTACAAAAAGCGCAATTATAATCACAACCATCCTGGACTTTTAAAAATGTACGGGTGCGATCATTGACCGACCAGGAGGCATGGAAGCCGGATACTTCAGCAATATCACAACTGGATATTTTGGCGGAATCGCCTTTGGCCAGTTCGCGGATATGTTGGGCGAGATTAAATTTTTCAGCAGCTCCCAATACCAGGTCTACTCCGGGAATTGCCGCTATTTCTTTGGGTTTTAACTGGGCGTAACAGCCGGTAATGACGACCAGGCTTTCCGGTGACTTGCGCTGGATGCGGCGAACCAGTTGCCTGCATTCCTTATCGGCATTCTCGGTGACCGAACAGGTGTTGATCACATACACATCAGCCCGGTCTTCAAATTCCTTTTTTTCAAAACCTGCTGCCTCCACCTGGCGGGAAAGCGATGAAGTTTCCGCAAAATTGAGTTTGCAGCCCAGGGTATGAAATGCTATGGTTTTTGATTCAGCCATGAAACCTGCAAAGATAAGGTGCCAGGGGCAAGGCACAAGTTAGAAGCCTGCCGGCAGGCAGGACACAAGGCACAAGAAATCTCCAATGAACAAGATTCAAGTTAAATTAATAATGACTCCCCTCTCCTTTGGAGAGGGGCTGGGGGTGAGGCCTTAAACCTTTTTTGCATTATTTTTATTTCAAATAGCTGAAATTGAATAGAAAGTGGCTACCATTTCTACTTATTATCCTGTTGGGGATTGCTTTATGGGCAGTTAAGCGATACCGGGATGACCGTCAACCAAACCCGGATCCTTCTACAACCAGGACCGACCCTGCCAGTAACAGGATCAACCGTGACAGGGGTTTTGACCGCCGCATCTCCTATCTTGACTATAGCAACCATGCCAAATGCCGCATGCAATGCCGGAAAATCTCTCAAAAGGAAGTAGAAGAAATAATGCAGGAGGGAAAAATCAATTATCGCAAAAGCGATTTGAAAAATGGACGCTGCCCGCGCTACGCGGTAGAAGGTGTTACAGGAGATCGCCAGCGGGTTCGAATTGTTTTTGCCCAATGTAATAAATCAACTACTGTCGTTACGGTCATTGACCTGGAAACCGATTATGCCTGTAATTGCCCGGGAGATGATGATAATTATAAAAACAGGAACTGATGAATTTTTTGCTCAGACCCCTGCAATGGCTTTATTCCCTGTATGCTTTTATACTTTTTGTGGCGCTCATGTTCCTGGTTTTCCCCCTGGCCCTGCTGGCGAGTTTTTTCGGGCGTATCCGCGGAGGCAATATGATCATGCGGCTCTGCATGCTCTGGGCCGATATCTGGTTTCCCCTGATCTTTATCTATAATAAAAAGATCTTTGAAGCTCCCCATGATAAATCCAGGCCCTATATTTTTGTCAGCAATCATATATCCTATCTCGATGCAGCCATCATCGTCAAAGCATTCCGGCAACCCATCCGCCCGCTTGGAAAAATTGAAATGAGCCGGGTTCCTGTTTTTGGTTTTATTTACAGGAATGCGATCGTAACTGTAGACCGAAGCGATGCAGCCCATCGGAATAACAGTGTTCGTATTTTAAAGTCAATTTTGGGTAAAGGCATTTCCATTTTGGTTTTCCCCGAAGGGACCTTCAACATGACCAACGCGCCACTCAAGGAGTTCTATGATGGGGCATTCCGGATCGCCCTGGAAACGCAGACCCCCATAAAACCTGTACTATTCCTGGATGCCTACCGCCGGCTCGGCTATCACAGTATATTTTCCCTGTCACCCGGGATCAACCGGATTCTTTACCTGGATGAGATCCCTGTTTCAGCCTATACCATTTCAGAAGTTGCCAGGTTAAAGGAAAAAGTGTTTGAGTTGATGAAACAAAAATTAATGGATTACAATGGAGCCTGGCGAAGAGAGTGAGCCGGAAGTCGGGAGTCGTGAGTCGAGAGTCGTGGGTGTGATACGTGATTCGGATTTTCGGTTTCATATTGTTGCTAAATAGCTTCGTGCTATGAGCTTTGAATCTAAGTGTTGATATTTGCATTTTGTCTTTTGTATTGTTGAGTAGTGAATGTTATCCGTTTTTTTGACTTTTTACTTTTGACTTTGAATTTTAATGCCCGAAGAAATTTTTGATAAGGAAACTGTCCCTGCGGGGAAGCAATTATATGCCGAGATCATCATACCCCTGGCCCTGCCCAAAAATTATACCTGGGCCATACCATCCCAGATAGGGGATGCGGTCAAACCCGGATGCAGGGTTGAAGTCAATCTTGGAAAAAATAAAAAATATGCCGGGATTGTAAAGCAACTACTGGATACCAAACCTGAATTTTTTGAACCCAAAGATATCCTGAACCTGCTCGATGCAGAGCCCGTTATTTTTGAGGAACAATTAAAACTCTGGGAATGGATAGCCTCTTACTATATGTGCAGCGAAGGGGAGGTAATGGCTGCTGCCCTGCCCGCGCATTTCAAATTATCTTCCGAAACCATTCTTGTTTTTAATGATGAATACGGGGATGATTTTTCGGCCCTTGATCATGATGAATACCTGGTGGCCGAGGCGTTACTGATCAAGAAAGAACTCCGGATTACCGAGGTGCAGCAGCTGCTGGATTCATCACATGTTTACCCCGTGATCAACCGGTTGATCCATAAAAAACTGGTCTTTGTCTGGGAGTCTTTGAAACAAACCTATACACCCAAAAAAGAAACCTATGTTTTGCTGAATCCTGTTTATGATAACGAGGAAGCACTGGCTTCTTTGCTGAACAATTGGACCCGGGCGCCAAAACAAATGGAATTGCTGCTGGCCTATCTTCACCTTTTAAAAACAGAAGGCGAGGTTACCAAACCTGCATTATTAAAAAAATCCGGCGCTTCTGAAGCGCAGTTAAAGGGATTAGTTGAGAAGAACATTGTGCGGACGGAAAAACGCCATGTGGACCGGCTGCAATACCTGCCCAGGAATATCACGATTGATTTTACACTGACCAATCTGCAAAAGCAAGCATTTAGTCAACTGGAGAAAAAGCTGGAGGAAAAAGCAGTTTGCCTCCTGCATGGCATTACCTCCAGCGGAAAAACGCTTCTATATATCAAACTGATCGAGGAACAATTAAAACAAGGAAGGCAGGTTTTGTACATGTTGCCCGAAATTGCCCTGACTTCACAGATCATCCGCCGTTTGCAAAAACATTTTGGCGGCTATGTGGGTATTTACCATTCTAAATTTTCACAAAATGAAAGAGTGGAGATCTGGAATAAAGTGCAACAGGGAGAATTAAAGATCATACTGGGCGCCCGGTCTTCGGTCTTTCTTCCTTTCCAGGCCCTGGGACTGGTAATTTGCGATGAAGAACACGATACTTCATTTAAGCAACAGGATCCGGCTCCCCGCTACAATGGACGGGATGCAGCTATCTACCTGGCTTCCCTTTTCCAGGCCCGGACCGTACTGGGCAGCGCCACTCCTTCCCTGGAAAGTTATTTTAATGCCTCGTCAGGGAAATATGGATTGGTGGAATTATCGCAGCGTTATGGTGAAATGCAACTCCCGGCAATTGAGATCGTAGACACTAAAAGCCTGGAACAGCATGATCGTTCCAAAGTGATGATTTCGCCCGCTCTCAAAGAAAACATGGAAGCCGTAATAGCACGTAATAAGCAGGTGATCCTGTTCCAGAACAGGAGGGGGTATGATCCTTACCAGGTTTGCAAGACCTGTGGCTGGATCCCTCAATGTAAATATTGCGATGTATCGTTGACCTATCATAAGCTTACCAATAAGCTGGTTTGCCATTATTGTGGTAGTACCTATCCTCCCGTTAACACCTGTGCGGCCTGCGGAAGCCATGTGTTCATGCACCGGAATTTTGGAACAGAGAAGATCGAGGAACAAATTCAGGAAACATTTCCCGATGCCCGGATAGCCCGGATGGATATTGATACGGTGAAGGGGAAAAATGCGCATGATATCCTGATACAGCAGTTTGAACAGGGGCGGATTGATATTTTAGTGGGCACCCAAATGGTGGTTAAAGGGCTGGATTTTGACAATGTAGACCTGGTTTGTGTACTGGATGCGGATGGCCTATTGCATTTTGCCGATTTCCGGGTAAATGAGAGGGCTTTTCAATTAATGGAGCAAGTAAGCGGACGGACCGGGAGAAAAGAAGCTACTGGTAAAGTACTGATCCAGACCCGGCAGCCTTCACACCCGGTTTTACTGCATGTACAGCAACATGATTATAAGAAAATGTTCCTGGATGAGCTGGAGAAAAGAAAGCAATTCTCCTATCCACCTTTTTCCCGTATTATTCAACTCACCTTTAAACATAAAATAAAAGAAGTGGTGGAAAGGGGGGCGCAGCAATTTGCAGTTGCGCTGGGCAGCAAATACGGAAATTATATTGTAGGACCGGCTGAACCGGTAATAGGAAGGATCCGGAATCTATTCCTCATGGAGATCCTGTTGAAGTTGCCAAGGGACAGTAAGCTGATCAGGCAATGCAAGAAAGATATACTGGATGAAATTGCCCTATTGCACCAGGATAAGCGTTACCGGAGTGTGGTTATTATTCCTGATGTAGATGGAGTGTGAGGTGAGAGCTGCGAGCTTCTAGCTACGAGCTGCTAGCTTTGTGAATTGAATTTTTAATATTGACTGTCAATAGTTGGAGCTATCAACTATGAACTAAGAACTATAAACTAATCTCATCAACTCCTTGTATTCATAAACAAAAAACCCTGTTTTTCCACTCTTCGCTGCGTTTAACATGGCTTTTGCCACCGTTTTACTTTGAATGGGTTTGTATTTGGAAGGTATCAGGAATGAAAGGATGGTTGCAACTGTTTGCCCGATCCTTTCCCCCAGGCGGAATTCCTGGCGCTTGCCTAATAAGATCGAGGGACGCATGATATGAATGGAATTTATCCCGCTGGCCTTTAACGCTTCTTCCACTTCCCCCTTTAGTTTAAGATAAAAATTACCGGAGCTGCTATTGGCTCCAACCGAAGACATATGAATAAACTGCTCACAATTGTTTTCTTTACCCAGCCTGGCGGCATGGACCGGGATATCAAAATCTATCTTGCGGTAAAGAGTCTTGTCCCCTTTTACTTTTTTCTGGGTGGTCCCGATGCAGCAAAAAATCGTATGCACTTCTTCCAGGGCAAGTTGGACTGATTCGCTATCATTGAAATCAACCAGTTTGACTTCGATCCTCGGGTTTGTTTTGGGAAGGGGCCGGCGCACGATGAGCCTGACTATATCGAAGTAATTATCCTCCAGCAATAATTGTTTCAGGTGCTGTCCTGTGAGACCGGTAGCTCCGATAATCGCGGCAGTTTTTGAACTCATGATTTTTACTGTATACTTGTAGTGCGGGCTTTAGCAATAATACGATGCAAATTCAGGAAAATATTTCACTCAAACCTTTTAACAGCTTTAACGTGGAGGCGCATGCCCGTTATTTTGCCCGGTTTAAGTCGGTAACTGAATTGCAGCAACTGGTTGGTGGAGATGTGCGCAGACCCGAATTGCCCCGCAAGCCTGCCCTTATCCTGGGCGGGGGTAGCAACCTGCTCCTAACCCGCGATATTGATGGGCTGGTGCTCAAAAATGAAATCAAGGGTATTGAGAAGGTTCAAGAAGATAACGACTATGTTTATATAAAGGCTGGTGCCGGGGAGAACTGGCACCAGTTTGTATTGCATTGCCTGGACAATAACTGGGCAGGGGTAGAGAATCTTTCGCTGATACCGGGTAGCGTGGGAGCTTCACCCATGCAAAATATAGGCGCTTATGGTGTGGAGATAAAAGAATTGTTTCATGAACTGAAAGCCTGGCATCTCAGGGAAAAATGTAATTATACTTTTTCCGCAAAGGAATGTGAGTTTGGTTACCGGGAAAGTGTGTTCAAACGGAAATACAAGGATCAGTTTGTAATTCTCGAAGTCTGTTTTCGTTTACGGAAACAGCCCGTTTTTAGCACAAGTTATGGATCGCTGCGGCAGGAATTAGAGCAAATGGGTGTGCAGCAATTAAGCATCCGGGCCATCTCCGAAGCGGTTATCCGTATCCGTTCTTCCAAGTTACCCGATCCTGCGGTGTTGGGTAATGCCGGAAGTTTTTTTAAAAACCCGGTGGTAGCCAGGGAGAAATTTGAGTCATTAAAGCAACGGTTTCCCCAGGTTGTCGGTTATGAGAATGCAGATAACAGTGTAAAGCTGGCAGCCGGTTGGCTGATCGAACAGTGCGGCCCGGAAGAGGGAAGCAGCTGGAAAGGATACCGGCGGGGGGACGCAGGTTGCCACGAAAAGCAAGCACTGGTGCTGGTCAATTATGGCAATGCCCGGGGCGACGAACTGTTTCGCCTAAGCGAAGATATCTTGCAAAGCGTTCACCAAAAATTTGATGTATTGCTGGAAAGAGAAGTTAATATTCTCTAGGCTTTTGCCGGCGCCTTTATTTTCTTTTATCTTGCCGGCCTTAACCAAACAACATGAAAAAACTATTCCTGATCACAACAATCTCTATCCTGGCTGCTACGACAGCTTCTGCGCAGGCTGCCAAATCCATCTATTTCGAATTGGGTGGGCCGGGCCTGGCTTCTTTTAATTTTGATACCCGCTTTGGTAACAGGGAGGACGGCATCGGTGGAAGGATAGGAATTGGCGGCTTCAGCATTGAAGGTACCAGCGCTGTATTTGTTCCTATCGGCATCAATTATATTATCGGTAAGGATCAACGAAACTATTTTGAAATTGGCGGGGGAGTTACGCCCACTTTTATTTCGGAGGACCTGGTGGGAGAGGATGATAATTTCACCGGTACTTTCGGTCACCTGGTATTTGGGTATCGCCTTCAGCCTCGTGACGGCGGATTTACCTTCCGTGCCTTTATGTGTCCTGTATTTGGCGAGGGCGGATTTATTCCTTATTACGCAGGTTTGTCTTTTGGGTACAAGTTTGGAAACGGAAGAAAATAAGTAAGAATCATTAAAGCCCTCCCACCTGCGAAGGGCTTTTTTATGCTTCTTCGTCAAATTCTTCTTCGTAATCTTTATTTCCCAGGTTCATCATGCTTCCAATCAGGTCTTTGAACTCGATCTTGCTTTCAAATATTTTTTTGCTGATCAGGGAATAAGAAGCCAGTCCATGCAATACAAATTCCATCAAAAGCGCTGTCTCTGCCTCGTTAGCCCGGGGAAAGAATTTTTTTACCAGTGCATGCAATCCATCCACCTTGTATAATAAGAGGGTCTTGTCCTTGTCTGTTGTATTAAAGGAAATATTCAGGTGGTTGCCTTTATCAAACCAATGGGTGATGGGCCGGTAAGGATTTTCTTCTTCTTTTTCCTGCTGGGAAGGCTTCGCACTGTTCCTTCGTTTCTTTAAGGTATCAGGGTTGGGAAAATACTGGATGAAAAGAGTGCGAAATGCCTTATCCAGCAAATTCATGGCAACCTGGTAGGGCCCTTCCTGTTCCCCTTCATAAACCAGCTCCACTTTCCCGGTAATGGAAGGGATGATACCCGACAGGTCCCCGATCCAAACCTGGGTTTGCTTTTCATTATTGATAACGGCCCTTCGCTCGGCGGTGCTCACAGCATTCTCAAAAGCCGAAATGGTAAGGCGGGCGCTGACCCCACTTTTCTTATCCACCAGTTCACTGCTGCGGGCTTCAAACGCAACCTGCTCGATCAGTCTTTTCACAAGATCACTCACCTTCACCTTCGATTGCTGTTCCTCGCTGATCACTGCTTCCTGTTCCGTTATCTCCAACGCGTTTTCAATTGATTTGGGATAATGGGTCAGTATCTGGCTTTCAATCCTGTCTTTTAAAGGAGTAACAATAGATCCACGATTGGTATAATCTTCAGGGTTGGCTGTAAAAACAAACAAAATATCCAGGGGCAGCCGGAGTTTAAATCCCCGGATCTGCACATC
>DASUMO010000105.1:0-4362 GCA_036277695.1 Chitinophagaceae bacterium | reverse complement strand
CTTGCCAATTTGATATTATGGCTGATGGCATCCCAGTATTCTTTGCCATAAGAGACCAGGATTTCACTGCCTGCGGGAATATCCTTCACGGCTTCAATATAAACCCGGCCATCATCTTCTACGTATTCGGCATTATTTGCCACACCTGGCGTCCTGCGCAGACCCCTGCCATCATTGGCATAACGGGCCAGGGAACGGGTATATTTGCCCGCATCGATCACATGGTTGCGTTTGACATAATAGATATAGCCATTAGCCCCGTTATCATGCTGGACTTCTTTCCATGTTGTGATCTTACCCTTGTATTCAACGATACGGGTGCCTTTGGGAATAAAAGCAGTGGTAAACAGCCCTTTTCCTGCTCCGGGTAACGAGGACTTTTTGACTTTCAGTTTTTTCTCCATCAATGCCATAAACAATAGAATTCAAAGGCGGCAAAGTTAATTACCATCCTGTTAAGAAATCACTCCTTCAGGTTTTTCCCGGTAATATTTTAAAAACCGTGCCAGTGAACTGCTAACGATCAGCAAGCCGAGACCCAAGTATTCCCGGTTCGGTGCGAAATGAATAAAATGAGAAGGATTCAACTCCCGGATTTTGTCTTTTCTTAACGATGTTTTTGTACTTTCAAACAGCGGGAATCCGTTTATTCCCCGTTCCCCAACTTCAACCGATAGCGAAATTCTATTTAATTACTGTAAATCAAAATCTATGACGGCTAATGAACAGCCGCAGGATGATGGGTTATATACCTATGATTCATTTGGAGCTCCTGCTGCAAAAAAAAATCCTCCCTCTTCCAATTTTCTGTGGTGGTGCGCCGGTGCGCATCAGCAATTATTGAAACAATTTCCATCTGAACATACCAAGTATGCCGGACTGGGTGGCGTGCTGCTGGCAACTTTTGTGTTGGCGGCACTCGCATCGGGCTATGCTGTTTATACCGTTTTCGGTAATTGGCTCTGGACCCTGGGTTTCGCCCTCATTTGGGGACTGATCATTTTCAATTTTGACCGTTTCCTGGTATCCACTATGCGGAAATACGGGGTATCAAAACGCAAACAGGTTTGGATGGCCATCCCCCGGCTCGGACTGGCCTTATTGATTGGACTCACCATAGCCCGCCCGCTGGAACTAAAAATATTCGAGAAAGAGATCAATGTAAAAATGGTGGAAAACCTGCACCATAAGATCCGGCAAAACGATAGCCTGCTTCAATTGGAGAACCAACAACTCATGCAGTCAGCTACTATTGAAAGAGATCGCCTGGATGCCCGGAAAAAAGCTATCGAAGATACCCTCTTCTTTTTGCAACAGGCTTATGTACAGGAAGCGGACGGTACGGGAGGTTCAGGATTAAGAGGTATTGAGAATATCACACGTTTAAAACAGGATGCTTATAACCAGGCCAGGATCCAGTTTGCGCCAGAACTGGATGATCTGCGTAAAAGCCTGGGCACGCAGGACAGTATTCTGGGTACAGCCAAAGCCTCCCTGGAAGATAAACGAAAACTCTATGAGGCATCTGCCACTGCTAATATGGGTTTCCTGGAAAGAAACAAAGCCCTTTCCGATTTATCGGAAGAAGAAAGCAGTGTATGGTGGACTGTTTTATTGATTTCCTTATTGATCATCCTGATTGAGATCGGCCCGGTACTTTCCAAACTGATCATGCCCATTGGCCCTTATGATATTGCCCTGGCCAGGGAAGAATTGTTGCAGATGGCATCGGATGAAAATGAATTACGAAAAGGAAAGGAAATCGTATTTGAAAAGAAAAAGGCTTTTTACCAGAAACAAAAACAAATGTCTGATGACCTCGTTGAAAAGCTCACAACCCTGCAACGAAAGCATATTGATAAAGAACTCGACAAATGGGAAAGAGGCGAATGGGATGCAAGCGATCACAGGGCCAGCATGGATGAAGTGATGCGGAAAATCAAAAAGCAATACCAGTTCCGGGATGAGGATATCATGTAGGATTGGTTTGTCAACCAATCAACAATAAAGCCGCCCCTAAGGCGGCTTTATTCGTAAAGTCATTTTTATTGGATAACGCCGCAACCGATACGGCTGCCGGCATTGCCTGTAGGTTGTGTAGTATAATCATCTGTACCACCGTGAACAATAACGGCTTTTCCCAGTATATTTTTATCGGAACTGCCGCCGAGAGTCCAAAGATCCGTATCTATTTCCAGGCGGCCCTTGCCTTTTGAGTCCAGTTTAACATTACCGATATCGCCCCGGTGGAAACTGGCGCTACCCCATTTACCATGCTGGGTATTGGTTGGATTCCAATGGCCATGGGCCATTTTCCCGTTATCGCCGCAGTCGCCATGTTCATGCAGGTGCACTGCCACTTCTTTACCTGCTTTGGCAGCAACAGTGATCTCCAATACCATTTTTACCTTGCCATTAGCAGTATCAAAGCGAGCTGAACCAGTTAATGTAGTATCCGGGTAAGTTCCGGCGAGGGTCGCTTCAGCATGGCCTACCATAGCCACATCAGGGATCACAGCCGATGTTGAATCAGTTACAGTATGGGTTGCAGTACTATCAGTAATCGTGGTTTCATTGCTTTTTTCATTATTACAGGAAACATAGGTCATAACTGAAAAGATCAGAATGATGAATCCGAACACTTGATTAAAGAAAACTTTTTTCATGACTTGGTTTTTGTAGTTGATTAATACTGGTTGCCGCAATAAGTCTGCCGGTTTCCTTCAACCAAGTTCTTAAAAAATTCAATACCCCGCGGAATTCTTTGTTTATGCAAGAGGGCTGAGGATAGATTTTTTGTGCTTTATGTCGGGGCGGCAGGCTTTTTGATGCCCTTCAACATTATAAACTCTTCAATAATTCAATATGGCAACGACTCATTGGCTGGTTGACCCGGCCCACTCCGAGGTCCAGTTTAAAGTGAAACACCTGATGATCACTACGGTGACTGGCTATTTCCGGAAATTTAATTTGCAGGTGGACACAGAGGGCACAGATTTTACCCGGGCCAGCAAGATCCTGTTCACCGCCGAAATTGATTCAGTGGATACCAACACAGCCCAACGGGATACTCACCTGAAATCGAATGATTTTTTCGCGGCTGATCAATACCCTCAATTGAAGTTCGAAGGAAAGAAATATGA
This sequence comes from Chitinophagaceae bacterium, assembly GCA_036277695.1. Lineage (GTDB taxonomy): Bacteria > Bacteroidota > Bacteroidia > Chitinophagales > Chitinophagaceae > CADEDV01. Next base: position 1,219 of record DASUMO010000105.1, on the reverse strand, counting down.
AAAATCCGGAGACCGCTATACGTTGCAGGGAGATCTTACTATCCGCAATATTACAAAGCCGGTCAAACTGGACGTCGAATATGCAGGGATGGTCACGGATCCTTATGGACAAACAAAAGCAGGTTTCACCGTGGATGGCAAAATCAAAAGGAAGGATTTTGAATTAATGTGGGATGCCGTAACGGAAGCCGGCCAGGTTGTAGTGAGCAATGATGTGCGCATCCATGCCGAAGTACAATTGATCAGGCAGGAGGATAAAGCATCTGCTGTTGCCAGCCCGGCTGACAAAGTAGAAGTAATAGGAAGCGAATAAGAATTTAGGAACAGGTTTTTCGTTTTAGGTTGGACTCATAGATCCTGATCCAGTCTTCCATGCATATTTTCTTCTTCAGTTCCCCGATAAGTTTATACGGGATCTGTTCCGGTTTTCTAAACCGGATACAGCTTTTGCCCATATCCTGATTGGAAGGACTATGCTTTTTGTATTCTTCTTCAACTATTTCAGCAATGCCGTTTTGCATACAGCCCCCTATGGTAATGAGCGATGAAATTTTTTTGTGAAGCCAGGCCGGCAAAGGGTAAGGCCTGGGAGGGATCACAATGATTTCCTTTCGGATACTGTTCACGCGGGACTACATTAACCAGCATACCATGGCTTAGGCCGGGCAGTTCAATGAAAAATACTATCTTCCATAAAACACTTTCATGCGCATTCTTACAATTATTTTTTTACTGTTTCTAAGTGCCGTCTTTCAAACTCCTGTTGCCCAGGTATTGATCCGCAATACCCAGGTAGTGGATGTGGAAAGGAAAAGGATACTGGCGGGATATGATGTAGTAGCTATCGAAGGGAAGATCGTTTCCGTGGATAAAGGCAAAATGTATAAACTCCCGGAAGGAACCACCGTCATCGACGGCTCGGGTAAATGGCTGGTACCAGGCTTTACCGATGCCCATGTTCATTTTTTCCAAAGTGGCGGACTTTATGCCCGGCCGGATGCTATTGACCTGAGAAAATACCGGCCCTATGACCAGGAATTAAAATGGGTGCATGACCATATGGAAGACTTCCTGCGCCTGTACAGCAGGTCCGGCATTACTTCGGTTATCGATGTGGGAGCCAGTTATAGTTTTCTTCGTCAAAGGGATTCGTTTTCGACTAAATCTTATGCACCTATTATCAGCATGACGGGTCCCTTGCTCACAACCTGGGTTCCCC
>DASUMO010000104.1:0-6101 GCA_036277695.1 Chitinophagaceae bacterium | reverse complement strand
TGGCCCCTGTGCACATAATCATTTGTCTCATTTAAAAGCTCCATACCCTGTAATATGGTATGGGCCGCTAATTTGAAATTTCCCATCCGTTTATAGGTATCGCCCTGGTATAACATGGTACGCCCCAATTGTGGATCTTTCAAATCTGAAAACACGGATTGGGCCTTTTCAATCAACAGGAGTGCCGAATCGAATTTTCCTGCATTCATATAAGCAATTCCCATGTGAAAGTTTAGAGCCGCAATAATTCCTTTGTCCCCGGCTGCTTTTGCATATTTTTCGGCTTCTCTGTAATTTTTCAATTGATTGTTGATATTATCCTCCCAGTTTCCGGTATACGCATTTAGCAATCCAATTAAATCGTAGGTCCTGGCTATCGCTTTCATTCGTTCATGCCTTGGGCTTTTGCCCGGCGACAACCCCCAAATAGTTTTTTCAACACTGGGGTCCTTGGCAATATGTAGTGCTTTTAAATAGAATTCCAATGACTTTGCAAACTTTTCCTGTTGCATCAGGACAATCCCCATTCCGGCCAATATAGAGACTTGATCAAATTTTAGATTTAATTTGACAGCAATCGGCAAGGCTTTTTCAAGGTAAAAATTTGAACTGTCACGATCCTCAAGCATATAATAGAATCCCAGGCTTCTACAAATATTCATTCGGGTTGTATCGCTTCTTGCATCGGATAGAGATCTGTACAAACTACTCAAATATGGGTTTTCCTGTTGCCCGGCAACTAATGATGGCAACAAGAATAGTGAAAGTACTTTTAAAAAGATTTTCATTTTTTTAATCAGTTCGCAATTGAATAATAAATTCACTTCCTTCACCTTCTTTCGTGTTCACTTTTATTTCTCCGCCATGTGCTTTTACAATATCATAACCTAACGACAAACCCAACCCGGTTCCCTGCCCTGTTGGCTTGGTGGTAAAAAACGGTTGAAATATCTTATCCATGACTTTTGGCGGAACACCATTGCCATTGTCTTTTATCTTTATTTCAACTTTACCATTCATCTTCCTGGTGCTTACATAAACGGTGGGTTCATATCCATGGAGCTGTTGCTTCTTCTTTTCATCCACCACATAAAATGCATTATTAATTAAATTGAGCAACACCCTCCCTATATCCTGGGGAATGATATTGACGTTATCAATGCTTTCATCAAAATCTGTTTTCATCGTTGCATTGAATGTTTTATCCTTTGCCCTTAACCCATGATAACTTAACCGGAGATATTCCTCCGCCAATGCATTGAGATCAGTTGGCTCTTTTACGCCACTGCTGCTACGGCTGTGCTGCAACATGTTTTTTACAATTGCATCAGCTCTTTTTCCATGGTGATTTATTTTTTTCTGATTTTCTATTGCGCCATTTGCCAGTGCTATTGCATCTTCTATTTTTCCTTTACTCAATTCATCTTTCATTTCCGTCAGCAATTCTTCATTCACATCAGAGAAATTATTAACAAAATTTAATGGGTTTTGAATCTCATGCGCAATGCCCGCAGTGAGTTCACCCAATGAAGCCATTTTTTCTGCATGGATTAATTGGGCCTGGGCAGCCCGCAGTTCAACCAGCGTTTTCTCTGTTTCATTTTTCTGATGTTCCAGTAAGCGATTAGCCCTATGTTTACGTCGGTTATTCCTGTATAATAGTAATCCAAGTATTAGAAATACTCCCGATGCCGCGAGCAGGCTGTATAGCCGGATGCGGTTACGATATTTCTCCTGCTGCTGTTGGGCCAGGTACATTTGCCTTTGTTGTTCGATGGCCAGTAATTGAACTTTTCTTAATTGGCTGCTGCCGAACAAACTATCCTTCAGCAATATCATCAGTTGCTGGTACACAATGGCACTATCCGGTTGCTTATGGTCTATATAGTATTTAGCCAGTGTCCTGGATGCTTCCAGCATGGTGGGCTTTTGAAAAGAACGCTGACCACGTAGGTAAGCCAGCCTGGCATAATAAAGCACAGAATCAGATTTTCCTTCCTGCCCGAATAATAAAGCCATCCTGTTATAGATACGCCCGCTATTTAACACATCATTGGAAATAGCCAGTGCATAACGATAATAATAAATGGCACTATCATAGTTGCCCAATTCACTGTGAACATTGCCCATTTCCCGGAGTACATAGGCCTTGCCAGCAGTTAAATGCATATGTTTCCCTATCTCCCAGGCATTCCGCTGGTAAACCAACGCTGAGTCCGGCATCTTCAATTGCATAAAAGCTACGCCAATATTGGACAAACCAAAAGCGGTGATACCATCCTGTGGTTGAGTTTTGTTAATGGCATAACCCTGTTTCAGGTAATTCAAAGCCTTTTGATATTCTTCTAACGCGATGTAGGAGATACCAATATAGGTTTGGACCGTACCGGTCATCAAGCTATCCTTCACTTCTCCCGCAATGTTCAAAACTGAAAAAAAACTGGCCAATGCCTCAGGATAATTTCCACTTACCCGGTGGTATTCGCCGGCGCTGGCAAGGGCCCATCCTTCACCCTGCCTGAAACCGATTGAACGGGCCAGTTCCAATGCCTTCTGCACAACAGGCAAACAGGAATCAGGCTTAGTGAAGCGGTATTGTTCTGCCAGGTATACCAACCGGTTAACACGGGCGGTATCACGCTGGAAAGAAGTTTTATGTTGTGCCAATAACGGCATAACCCCTATGATTAGAAAGAAAAGCAGTATGGTTATTTTTTTGTTACTCATGAATTAAATGAGGCCTATTAAAATCTGCCGGCTCCCGGTAGATAGTACCCTGCGCGAGTGTTTGTTTAATTTTTAGTGGTTTTATGATTTATATGTTTGGCTTGTTTTTTATAAGTTCCTCTGAGCTGGTGCGTTTAATACTGATGAAAGGACTCCGGATCAGGTACCAGAAGCGCTGCTTTCTTTCATCTTCAAATTCTTTCAGCCCGAATTTGATCTGGTCGGGGGCTTTGTATTTAAAGGTGCCGAAAAGCCGGTCCCATAAAATGAAAATATCCGAGAAATTGGAATCCGTATAATATTGGTCCTGTTCATGATGTACTTTATGAATATTGGGCGTGGTGAAAATCAGTCCAAAGCTTTTATCCCACCAGGCCGGGAATTTGATATTGGCGTGTTCCAAAAAGAAGAAAGGAGTGGCAATAAGAAAAAACAGTCCCAGCGTGACCAGGTCTAACCCAAAAACAGCAGCCGCAAGGATATTGGAGATCCCGAAATAAACGATCACCTCCACCGGGTGGGCCCGGAAATTGGTGGACGCATCCATGCTGGTGTCACTATGATGCACCCTGTGAAAGCGCCATAGCAGGGGCACCAGGTGTGCGGTGCGGTGGAACCAATAATTAACAAAGTCGAAGAGCATCACACCCAATACCAGTTTTAGCCACAACGGGGCACTGATCCAATAAAACAATCCTACCTGGTTTTTATTCAACCATTCAATACTGAATACCGTTACCGTAGCCCAGGCTAACCCTCCCAGGAAAAAAATAACCTGGAACAATACATTATTCAATAAATGTTGCGGGCGCCTGTCGAATTTATATTGGGTACTCAATACCTGTTCCAGCGTGTAAAAAAGCAGCATCAAACCGATAATGATATAATTGATATCAATGCTGAGTAATATGTTCAGTGTATCCATTTTTATTTATTTATGAAGACAAAGGAGAATAAATGTTGCCGTTTGCCGGGCACCATCCTATAATACCCCCTTGAGTTTTGTAAATCCTGAATCCTTCTTAGTTCCGGGTCTTCCTGGTTATAGATTGTCAGCTATTACCAACATGAGGACATTCCCTTTCCAGTACCGCCACAATTTTTGCATAGAATTCACTGGCTCTTTCAGGTGTGCTGCCAATACACACCACACCCAGTTTACCATATTGTGATAATGCCCCGATCAGGTGGAACATGACCCCTTCCTGGGAGGTACCATCATAATGGAGGTCGTTGACCATGGCGATATCGATCAGGTCGTGCGGGCTAAGCCCCCTATACCGTTCGTTGTGCAGGTTATCAGAACAGAAATAATAGCGGACCAGGTTTCCTTTGGAAGTATAATAAAGTCCCTGTTTCTCATCATAAATCCCGTCGGTCAGGAACTGGAGCATGAGGAAGGGATGCGTAGTGCCTCCTTTGCGGAGGTTGATCTCTATAGGATAATGTGTCCATTCAGTGCCATTTTTAACGGAAATAAAATCCACGGCAAATCTTCCCAGTACACCTTTATCACGGAGCGCTTCCGCTACTTTTCTTCCCAAAATCCCCAGTTCTACTGCATAATCAGGGGAGGCAGGGAAATGGGCACCCACATAAACCTGTCCGCTTTCGCCCCCCAGTTCCTGGTCATGGGTAGAAATAATATCACAATTGCCAAGGGGTGTAATCCGGCATTGAACGGAAGGAGATTCTTTGATATCACCTTCTACAAATTCTTCCACGATTCCGCCCATGCTTTTATATTTTTCGAGGAAAAGGGCATAGGAAAGATCGGTGGCCACCAGTTTTATTTTCTCGAGGAGGTTTTCTTTTATCCAGGCTTTAAGATCGGTTGCCTGTTCTGAGTCTTTATAGGAAAAAACTGCATTGCCATCGCCTGAAAAGCCATCATTGACTTTCACGACCGCTTTGCGTAATGCCGGGTTTTGCATTTTTAGCGTAGCCAATGCAGCAATGATATCTTCTTCCGAATGCAGGTCTTCCAGTCCAGCCGGAACATTCAACCCGCATTCCCTAAAAATTTTCCTGCCATTGCTTTTACTGCCCAGTTCATACAAATCCGGATCGCAGCCATAGATGGGTATTTGCAGCTTTACCGCCAGTGTACGTTCATAAGCTGTTACATTGAAACAAGACATATGCACTTCATGATCCGGCCGGATATACTCCTTGATCCGCTGGACCAGGCGGGGCCGCTCCAGGATCTTTTGCGTTAAGGGCTTGGACGAAGAATCATGACAGCTTAAGAGGGTAAGCCTCTTTAGCGCATGATAGCCCGTAATACCCGGTAATAAATGCAGGTAGTAATCGATGATGATCGGATCAATGGTCTGGCTGGTGATATAGATGACCTGGGTGCGGGGCATGCGCAGTAACATCAGCATGCAAAGCAGGCGCTCTTCATAATGAACGATACCGCTGACTTTAGAAAGAATTTCCTGGTCCATGGTCAGTGATGGCACTATGATCACGGTTCGGGGTGCCAGCTTATCCGGGAATACATGTTCGAATTGCCTGGGAAAACGCTCCTGCAATTTTTTGAATTGCAGGGTTTCAGCCACAGAACCCCGTTCGGGCTGGGTTGGGATTGCCTGGAGTGGATGATGTGATTCGGTATGGATGGATGGCATAAAAACAAGTTTGGGTAAACTGTCTTCATGCAGTAGGGATTAGTTTACGGAAGATACAAAAATATCAGGCTTCCTGGCCAATCCATAATGCACCGCCAATACTGTCGCGACTGGCACCTGTCACCGTAGCTATAACAGTATATTCCTGTCGCCAGCGTAATACCCCAATAAGCGCCATGATCAGGGCCTCTTTGTAATTGACGAGGTTTTTGTCGGGAACCACAACTTCAATTCCTGACTCTTTTAATACCCTTTGTAAGCCTCCGACCAGGAAATCATTGAACGCTCCTCCGCCCGTTATCAGCAAGCGCCCCTTCGTATGTTCATGACCGGCAGGATTGATACTGCGCCCAACCTGGTAAATAATATGTTCGGAGTATGTACGGATAGCATCTTCGGGGCTAAGCCCGGCCTTTATGATAAGGGGGTAAACCGTATCTGTCCCAAAATCATTGGCCAGGGATTTGGGATAGGATTGAGCATAATAGTCCAGGCTATTCAATTTCTCCAGCAAGGGGAGGTTTACTTTACCTATGGCTGCCATTTGTCCGCCTTCATCATATTCTTTGCCCACTTGATTCGCCAGGAGGTTCAGGACACGATTTGCCGGGCAAACATCAAAAGCGATATAGGCCGAGTCCGGGTTTTTGCTGTTAAAAGAAATATTGGCGATTCCACCCAGGTTGAGGAAATAATCGTAGTCATTTAATAAAAGTTTTTCGCCAATGGGTACGATGGGAG
>DASUMO010000103.1:0-9648 GCA_036277695.1 Chitinophagaceae bacterium | reverse complement strand
TTCAACTATTGCTTCATTAACCCATGTTATGAAATACTTTCTGCACATCCTCATCCTGCTCTAACTTCTCGATCAGCTTGCTGACATCTGCAGCCTGTTCATCATTTACCGGAACTGTAGTGGATGGGATCCATTCCAGTTCCGCGCTGATGGGGGTGATGCCTTTATCTTCCAGGGCTTTTTGCATACTCCCAAAATCGGTAAAGCCACAACGGACCACTAATACAGGTTCCCCGTTTTCAGCACTGCCTTCACCCAGTTCCTCCAGGCCATAATCAATTAACTCCAGTTCCAGGTCTTCCGCATTAAGACCTTCGGGTTTTAATTTGAACACCCCCATTTTCTTGAACTGGAAGGCCACACTGCCACTATTCCCCAGGGTGCCGCCACCTTTATTAAAATGAGATTTCACATTCGCCACTGTTCTTACATGATTATCTGTTGCTGTTTCCACCAGTATCGCTACACCATGGGGGCCATATCCTTCATACAATATTTCATCGTAATTAATCAGCTCTTTGCCCTGTGCACGCTTAATGGCAGCCTCCACGCGGTCCTTGGGCATACCCACGCTCCGGGCATTTTGAAAACAGCGACGCAAGGCAGCATTCGTATCGGGGTCAGGGCCGCCTGCTTTAACGGCGATGACAATTTCCTTACCGATACGGGTAAACTGCTTGGCCATCCTGTCCCAGCGGGCAAACATGGAGGCTTTACGAACTTCAAATATTCTTCCCATGATAATTTGCAGATCTGTGAACGTGAAAATCTAAACTGGTCATTGTTCCGGGCTGCAAATTTAGGGCAATGCCAGCAAAAGAAAAACCGCCCCGGTATGCAATGCACCGGGGCGGTTGATTAGTTGGCAAAGGGATTATTTGGAAGGTTCTGGTCTGCCCAGCTTGCTTGCATACAACACCAGGTGAATAACGGCAAATGCAATGGAAATATAGAACAGGGTCCGGTCAGTATCAAAACCCATTACCCATTGATGGAGAAAACCTGTTATTACAAGCAATACCGATAAACCGATGCCTGTAAAACGGGCTATCTTCATTCCTCGTCTTTCAACCGTTCCATTTCCCAGGTTACTATGTTTCGCTCCATAAACAAGGTAAATATCCAGCCCGATCAGCATCCATACCAGCAAACGGATCCAGGTATCCATGGGCAGGAATACCATCATGAACAGGCAGGTGAAGATTCCCAATATAGGAATCAACGGAACCATGGGTGTTTTAAATGCCCGGGGTTCATTTGGCATTTTTTTCCGCATTACCCAAACGCCGATACAAACGAGTATAAAGGCAAACAGGGTCCCGATACTGGTCATTTCACCAACCACCCGGGCAGGAACAAATGCCGCAAAGGCACTTACAAATAACATGAACAGTAAATTATTCTTGGCCGGTGTTTGAGTTTTGGGATTAACCGAAGAAAAAATGCGGGGGATCAATCCATCTTTACTCATACTAAAGAATACCCTTGACTGACCCATGAGCATGACCAGGATCACCGAAGCATATCCTGCGAGGATGGCTACAACGATAGCGCGGTTCAGCCAGGGATAGTCAGGTTTTACCACACCTGCAGCATCGGTGGTACCCATATGGTCGATCGCCACAGCAACAGGCGCAATACCATCTTTGCCAACAAATGTGGTGTAGCTGGTTACACCGGTCATTACGTGTGCAAACAGGATATATAATATGGTACAAACCGCCAGCGATCCCAGAATACCAATCGGCATATCCCGTTTTGGATTCTTGGCTTCCTGGGCGGCGGTACTCACTGCGTCAAAACCGATATAAGCAAAGAAGACAATTGCGGCAGCGCGAATAATTCCACTAAAACCAAAATCGCCGAATTTCCCTGAGTTATCCGGGATATAAGGCGTGTAATTATCATTGTTGATATATTGCCAGCCGAGAATAATAAAGATTAATACCACCGAAACCTTCAGTCCTACGATAATGGCATTGACCGAGGCGCTTTCCCGGGTCCCTTTTATCAGCAACAGGCTCATTAATACGATGATGAAGACTGCCGGGAGATTAATAATCCCACCGTCCCAGGGCCCCACCGTCAGTTCTGCGGGTAAATGCACATTAAAGCCTTCCAGGAAACGCACCAGGTAACGGCTCCAGCTGATGCCTACTGTGGCTGCACCAACGGCATACTCCAAAACGAGATCCCAGCCAATGATCCAGGCTATGAATTCACCCATCGTTGCGTATGAATACGTATAGGCACTGCCGGCTACCGGGATCATGGAAGCGAACTCTGCATAGCAAAGACCCGCAAACAAACAACCCAACGCCGCTACAACAAAGGAAATAGTTATGGCTGGTCCTGCATGGTTGGCTGCTGCCATACCTGTGATGGAGAATAAACCTGCCCCGATGATAGCGCCAATACCCAGCGCAACCAATCCCCAGGCACCAAGCGTTCTCTTTAAGGTATGGGTTCCGGATTCCCCAGCCTCGTTCAAAAGGATATTGAGAGGTTTCCTGACAAATATACTCATGAGTGTATTTTTAAATAAGTGACTAAGATAAGTATTGATGACATATGATTGCCGTCGATTTTATGAAGGGTTATTTCCTTTTTTTTGCGTTGAAAGAGCCAGGTAATATAAGGGTACACCCAATAAAACTATGATCAGCCCGGGCCAGGTATATCCAGGTTTATAAATGATGAGCAGGATACAAAAGGCCGCACCCATCAAAATATACAATACCGGCAACAGGGGATAGCCAAATGCCTTATATGGCCGGTCGGCATCCGGTCTTTTTTTACGGAGAATGAATATTCCAAATATGGTCAGCATATAGAATAAGACAACCACGAAGGAGATCATATCCAGGAGCTGTCCATATTTCCCGCTCAGGCTCCAGATACTGGCTGCAATACACTGGATCCACAAAGCAAGCTGGGGAACAGCATGTTTATTCAGCGTTCCAACATTCCGGAAAAACAAACCATCCCTGGCCATGGTATAATAAACACGGGCTCCGGCGAGTATTAAACCATTATTGCAGCCAAAGGTGGAAACCATGATCAGGATAGCGATCAGGATGGTTCCAAAAGATGGGAAAATTTTATTCGCCGCTGCTACCGCCACCCTGTCGTCTTTTGCAAAAGCCAGTTCATCTAAAGGAAGTACATTAATATACATCAGGTTGGCACAAACATAGATCACGGTCACGATCAGGGTACCCAGGAAGAGGCTAAGGCCTATATTGCGTTTCGGGTTCTTCATTTCCCCGGCAATAAAGGTTACATTATTCCAGGCATCACTGCTGAATATGGATCCGACCATAGCTGCAGCGATCGCACCCATCAGGGCCGAACCGCCAATGCCCACCCAATTACCCTGTAAAAAATTCCCGGCTTCATCTTTTGCCGGTTGCATAGCATTGAAACCTGTTTCCCAGTTTTCGCTCCAAAAACTCTGTTTGACCAGCAGGAAGCCGAAGGCAATCAATCCGAATAAGGCAAATAATTTGGCCGATGTGAAAAGAGTTTGAATGAACTTGCCTTCCTTTATTCCCTTTGAATTAATAAAGGTCAATAACGCGATAATAAAGATGGAGACTAATTGCCCGGAATGGATCCTGAGATTCCCTGCGCTGAATAAATAATAATCATTACCCAATTCAGGTACCAGGTAGGCGAGGAATTTAGAAAAGGCCACACCGACAGCAGCAATGGTAGCGGTTTGAATTACGGCAAAAAAACTCCAGCCATATAAGAAACCCATTAAAGGGTTATACGCTTCTTTTAAATACACGTATTGACCCCCCGCCCTGGGAAACATGCCGCTGAGTTCGCCATAGCTCAGGGCAGCGGTCAGGGTCATGAAGCCCGTGATCAGCCAAACTGCTATCAGCCAGCCGGCGCTGCCTACATTGCGGGTTATATCTGCGCTAACGATGAAGATCCCGGACCCGATCATGGATCCCGCCACTATCATTGTTCCATCGAATAAACTCAGGGTAGGTTTGAACGAGGCTGGCTGTTCCGGCATAGTGTTGGTTTAGGAAGGACGATTTTTAAACAGGCGGGAAAATACAGATTTCCCCCAAATGCGTTTAAAAAGAATTATTAACGGGGGTGAGCATTGGCTGGCGGGTGGCTTATTTTAGAAATAAACCTTTAGTTTTGGCGCTTTACTTATAATATGAACAAACGCCAGGCCGGCCTGCTTTCTTTGCTCCTGTTTACGATTGTTGCCATCCTCCATTTTTTGCACCTGGAAAAATGGGTCAGCTTCGACAATAGTTTATTAGTGGCTTCGCGATGGATCCTGGTCGCCAGCCTGATTGTTTTTGCCCTGTATAAAAAATCCCTGACTACCTGGATCCTGGTGGCGATGGCGATAGGAGTTGAAATAGGTTTGGACTTTCCGGCGGGCTCCCAGAACCTGAAATTCCTGAGCAGTATTTTCCTCCGCATGGTTAAGACCATTGTTGCGCCGCTGCTTTTTGCTACCCTGGTTGTGGGAATTGCCAGCCATTCCAATCTTAAACAGGTAGGAAGAATGGGATGGAAGTCCTTGTTGTATTTCGAAGTGGTGACTACCATTGCCCTGGTAATCGGGTTAATTTTTATAAATATTTCAAAAGCCGGGGAAGGAATTATCGTGCCGGAAAGTTTGTTGAAAGAACTGCCCGAAGTAAAAGTAAAGACATGGCAGGATCATATTATCGATATTTTCCCGGAAAACATCATCAAATCCATCTACGAAGGGAATGTGCTTCCCATTGTCGTATTCAGTGTCATCTTTGGGATTGCCCTGGCCCTGTTGAATGAGCGGAAGAAAAAGCCCATGCTCGAATTTGCGGAAAGCATGGCCGAGACCATGTTCAAGTTTACCAATATTGTCATGTATTTCGCTCCTTTTGGTGTTGGGGCGGCGATCGCGGTAACGGTGGGGCACCTGGGTATTGATATCCTGAAAAATCTTTTTTTATTGCTGATCACACTTTACCTGGCCCTGACTGCCTTCCTGTTATTGGTATTATTACCTGTTGCCGTTTGGGTAGCCAAAATTCCCTTACGAAAGTTTATACAAGCCATCCGGGAGCCGGTCTCAATTGCTTTTGCAACCACCAGTTCCGATTCGGCCTTACCCAAGGCCCTGGAGAACATGGAGAAATTCGGCGTTCCCCGCAAGATCGTTTCCTTTGTAATACCAACCGGATATACGTTTAACCTGGATGGTACCACTTTATACCTTTCCCTTGCTTCGGTATTTGTGGCGCAGGCGGCAGGAATTGACCTGTCCTTTGGGGAACAGTTGTTGATCGGACTCTCATTAATGCTCACGAGTAAGGGTGTGGCTGCCGTGCCGAGGGCCTCGCTGGTCATTTTGATTGCCACAGCCAGTACTTTTGGTTTTCCGCTTTGGCCCATTATGGCCATTTATGGCATTGATGAACTGATGGATATGGCCCGTACTTCGGTGAATGTGATCGGAAATACACTGGCCAGTTGCGTGGTGGCCAGGTGGGAAGGTGAATTTGATGATAAAAAAGCATTGGCGTTTGATGAAAAGGCAGCCGATGCCATTATAGAATAACTATGTGTTTCTATTGTGCTCTATGATCTAGGAGGTAACCAGGCCAAAAACAATGGGAGAGGATCTCAAAACAGAAAGATTATTTACCCGGTAGAAGCATAGGTTCATAGTTTCACATAGTAGATGGTTCAATTGTGTAATTAATTTTTTACAAACGAGAATATGTATTTGTTAAACAGTGAAGGATTTATTCAGCAGTTTATTGACTGGATCATCAACTACGGGGGATTGTATATTTTGCTGCTGGTGGTGTTTGCCGAAACCGGCTTATTTGTGGGATTCTTTTTCCCGGGAGATTCCCTTCTTTTTGCCGCCGGTATTTACCTGGATAACCTGGCCCGCGAACTTTTTAACCTGGAAGCAACGGATGGGGTTCAGACCTACCAGTGGATCAGTATTGTGATCATGGTGATCATTGCTTCGATCCTGGGCAACCTGGTCGGGTATTGGTTCGGGCGCAAGACGGGTCCCCTGCTTTACGAACGAAAGGAAACCTGGTTATTCAAACGCAAGCACCTGGTAAGGGCTACAGATTTTTATCATAAATATGGAAAGGCCACGATCTTCCTGGCTAAGTTCCTGCCCATCATCCGCACCTTTGCTCCAATTGTGGCAGGGATCGTAAAAATGCACCGCCCCAGCTTTATTTTTTATAATATCACGGGTAGTATAGTCTGGGTTTGTTCGATGATGCTCGGCGGCTATTTTCTCGATGCCTGGGTAAAGTCCAAATGGGGTTTTAGCCTTAAAGATTATATTGAACCCATTACCATCGGGATTATCCTGGTAACAACACTTCCTGTTTTATATAAATTGTTCTTTGCCAAAAAACCGATTGTGCCGGCGCCGGATGAATCCGGCGGCAATCAATCCTAGTTGATGGGCAAAGCAATAGCGAATTTTTTCATTGAAGGTATTCACAAAATGCCCGGGATGAAAACCAGCTGAAACAATAAGTTGCATGCAAAAAAAGAATTCCTCCCTTTTTAGTATAGCTGTGATTGTAGCCGCATTGGGCTATTTTGTTGATATCTATGATCTCCTGCTTTTTGCCATTATCCGGATCGAAAGTCTTCGTTCGCTTGGTTTGTCAGCAGAACAAATCACCATTGACGGGGAGAAGATCCTGCAATGGCAGATGTGGGGCCTCCTGCTGGGTGGGATTATCTGGGGAATCATGGGTGATAAAAGAGGCAGGCTAAGCGTGCTGTTTGGGTCTATCATTTTGTATTCCGTTGCAAATATTGCGAATGGTTTTGTGGAAACAGTTGACCAGTATAAATGGATCCGTTTCATAGCGGGCCTGGGTCTCGCGGGTGAACTGGGTGCCGGGATTACGCTGGTCTCTGAACTGACACCCAAAGAAAAAAGAGGGGTGGCCACTTCGTTGGTGGCAGGCATTGGATTGACAGGAGCGGTTGTGGCCTTTATCATGAAAGAAAATTATCACTGGCGAACCTGTTATTTCATTGGCGGGGGACTTGGGCTTTTATTATTGATACTGCGTATTTCCGTATTCGAATCAGGCATGTTTCACGAGGTCAAAAAAATGGATGTGCAGCGTGGCAACTTTTTCATGTTGCTGACCAATAAGGACCGGTTGAAACGTTATATCCTCAGTATCCTGATTGGATTGCCAACCTGGTTTGTCATTGGAGTACTCGTGGCATTTTCGAACGAGTTCGGGAAATTGATGGGTATTACTGAAAAAATTGACCCGGGAAAGTCAATCATGTATGCCTATGCCGCCATTTCCATTGGCGATATCCTGATCGGTTTTGTAAGTCAATGGCTCCGCAGCCGCAAAAAAGCGCTTTACCTCTTTTATGGAATTACGGCCATCTTCATGATCCTATTCTTTACCGTACAATGGAACGGGACGGCTGACCGCATGTACTGGATCTGTGCGGGACTGGGTTTTGGAACAGGATTTTGGGCCATTTTTGTAACCATGGGAGCCGAGCAGTTTGGTACCAACCTCAGGGCCACAGCCGCTACGACAATTCCGAATATGGTCCGGGGTATGCTGGCGATATTTGTACTCCCGCTTTTTCAATGGTTGAGAAATATTGAGGGAGTGGGGTATGTGCAGGGTGGCATCTATGCGGCGGTGATCATTATGGTTATTACCATCATTGCGGCGCTGATGACAAAAGAAACATTTAATAAGGACCTGAATTTCGTAGAGAAATAAATTGTGTTCCTGATTCTTTAAGCCAATCATTATCTCGTTAAAACCAGGAGTATGAAATTCCTCATTGTCCGTTTTTCTTCTATTGGAGATATTGTATTGACCACACCTGTCATACGCTGCCTGAAAAAACAATTGCCCGATGCCGAGATCCATTTCCTGGTAAAAGAAGTGTTCTTACCGGTTGTAGAACATAATCCCTATATCGATAAAGTCCATGTATTGGCGCATAGCTGGGAACTAATGATCGAGGAATTGAAGACGGAGGCTTATGATTATATTATCGATCTTCATCATAACGTTAAGACACTTCGTTTGAAAAAGGAATTGGGTATTCAATCCTTTTCCTTTTACAAACTCAATATTGAGAAATACCTGCTCACGGCTGTTAAAATAAACCTTCTGCCCAATATTCATATCGTTGACCGCTATTTAAAAACGGTGAGCTCCTTTGGGGTAAAGAACGACGGGGCTGGCCTGGACTATTTTATTTCTCCCGGCGATGAAACCAAAAAAGAAGATATACCTGCCTCTCATTATGCAGGCTATATTGCCTGTGTAATCGGGGCTGCCCACAGCACTAAACGCTGGCCGGTGGAGAAGTGGAAAGAGTTTTGTAAAATAATGGATCACCCGCTTATATTACTGGGTGGAAAGGAAGATGCTGCAAGGGGAGAGGAGATTGCCTCCCACGATGATGTGAAAATCTATAATGCCTGCGGCAAGTTCAGCATAAACGAAAGCGCCGACCTGGTCAAGAAGGCCAAATTGGTGATTACGCACGATACCGGCCTCATGCATATTGCAGCGGCTTACAAAAAACCCATTATTTCCCTCTGGGGCAATACTGTTCCGGCCTTTGGCATGTATCCCTATTATGGCGAACAATATTTAAGGGGATTACAAAAACGCCCCCATGAGATCCTGGAAATAAAGAAACTTTGGTGCAGACCCTGTTCCAAGATCGGGTATAATCGTTGCCCGCTCGGGCATTTTAAATGCATGGAGAAAATTGAAGTGGAAACCCTCCGCCGGACAGTTTCATCTTACTTGTAATAAATTCTTGCTGGCAACACCAGTGTATAAAAAGAAAACGTCCCGGTTTGGGACGTCAAAATCGTTGGTGATTGGTAAGCAAAAAACTGATCCTATTTACCCCATGTAAGGATCATTACCACGGCCAGGGCCGCGAATAGTAAACCCAGGAATAAATTACCCTGGACCTTTTGATCATGAAGCATTGAGTTGATCTTTTTCATAAGTCGATTTTAAGGTTTGACAATAGGTGAATGACCTGTAAGGCAGGATACGGAAGAATGGATTAAAAATCGAGGGGACGGAAGGGTGCGGAGACAGTACAAAAATATATGGCAGCTTATTTAAATGCAAGCAGGAATCTACTTTTTTCCCGCCTGGTAAAAATACGGAGTTCTGTTAGAACAGGGTGATCTTTTTCCACCAGGGTTCCTGTTTGGGATAAAACAGTGGATAAGCCGTATAAGCCTGTATCTCAGCCAGTATCTCATTTTCAATGGCTTCTTTTTCAGCATCGCTCAGGGCTGTTTTCCGGTTATCGGTACAGGAAAGCCAGGTTTGGATCTGTCTCGTCTCTGCCGGGTAGCAGGTTCCCTGCAGGTAACGGCTTGTCTTATTTTTCAGTGATTCGGTTGTCATGTCAAAAAGGTTTATAGCGGTGGATCAATTACCATATATTGGCAAAATGCTGTAAAGCATGGCGCAGACTTTTCAGTCTCATGGCAGGGTAATACCTGTTCCACCAGTTGTGCTGGTAGTTTTCCTTTTTTGCCGGGGCTGGTTCAGTTTCCCGGGTTTGGGTGGAAGCCGACCAAACCGGTAAACGGGCATTCTTCAG
>DASUMO010000102.1:0-8464 GCA_036277695.1 Chitinophagaceae bacterium | reverse complement strand
GTAAGGAAAATCATGTTCCGGCATGCGATCCGTCCAATCGCCTCCATCACTTACAATTAATTGTGGCCGGGGAGCCGTGATGGCTGCTATTTCCACATTATTGGTGCGTCCTCCACAACTATGAATAGGCATTCCACTTTCACAGGGGCAGCCACCGTAGAAGTAAGAAGAGAGGGATACTACGGGAGCCGAGACTTTGATCCTGTCATCAATTGCTGCCATCAATTCGGTATGACTGCCGCCACCGGATCCACCGGTAATCCCTACCCGGTTTTTATCGGCATCTTTTAAGGCCAGTAAATAATCCAGGATCCGGATCGCGCCTAAAGCCTGGATCGTCATCGCCAAACTTCGGCGATGATCGGCTGGTTTGAATTGCAACAAGGATTCCCCCCAGGCAAAAAGATCATAGCTGAATGCCATGGCTCCCATTTTGGCCAGGGCAGCACAACGATACTGGCAATCGGCACGATAGCGCTGTTTTTCCCAATGACCATCCGGGTTTAAAATGACGGGAATCTTTCCTTTATATTTTGCGGGTTTGTATAATGAACCATTGATCCAAAGACCGGGAAGGATCTCAATTGCGATATTCTCCACCGTGTATCCATTCATTTTCCGCCGGGGGCTGATGATAATGGGTGATTGGGGCGCGGCCGGCAGGTTGGACAATTGCAGTGCCTCCAGTATGCAGGGTTTTAATATTTTTTTCCGGTTTTCCCATTCAGTAAGATTGGAATATTGTGCTGCAATCCTGTCCAGTTCAGCCCATCCTTCTTCTACCTCCCAGCGGTAATATTCATAATTGCTGAGTTTGTAAGTCTTCTCTTTTTCCTTTTTCACTTTCATATCCAGGGGCTTCAACACATTCTCCAGGGTTTCTTCCACCCCGGGCCGGTAACGCCATTCGGCATAGTTTACCCATTTGTTGGCAACCATGCTATCAGCATATTTAATAGTAATCCCGTATTTTTTTTGGAGATCGGTTAAAACCTCTTTTAATGGTTTGCGGTAGGCATGATCAGTGTCAGGCTGCCCGGCAGCGCTAAAACAAACAAAAAGTAAGATTAAACAGGCAACCGTTTTCATTAATAAGATTTAAATCGCGGGGTCCAGTGGGGTTTCAGGAATCATCAGGCTTTTCATGTCAACAGGCTTTATGCCGAGATGGTCACACCAATGGAGAAAACTATCATGTATTTCATCCAGGGTCTTCTTTTGGTCAGGTGTGAGCTCCAGTGCAAAGGCCCTGCTGATCGTCCTGACCGGCAATCCTCTTTTCCGTAAAAAATATTTAGCACTCATCGGGTAAGCTATATGTATCAATGGATCTACACGGCTGATCTCTGCCTGCAACCATTTCACCTGCTCCTGTTTTTCCGGGTTATTGGCATTATTGACCATCCAAACCAGGATCTCGGGGTAAAAATTTCCCGCGATGGAGGACATTCCTTTTGCACCCATCTGTATACTATACATGGCATTGGGAGAATGGGCATCATAAAATTCAAGCTGGTTATCCAGTGAAACCAGCACATCCAGCTTAGCTTTTACTTTTTCCAGGTCAATGGATGTATCCTTGTGATAGATCATCCTGTTGGCTGAGAGCAAAGTTTTGAAAATTTCAGGGCCCAATATTCTCTTGTAAGGTGCAGGACATTCATAAGTACCCAAGGGAATATTACCTGTAAGCCGGAACATTTTTTCAAAATTCCGGAGCAGGATCTCATCGCTGTCTTCGATATTGGCAAAATGCCCTGTAATCAGGATTGCGGCATCAATACCTGTATCATAGATCTTCCGGGTAAATTCGGCCTTATCGTTAATGGTCAGGCCAAATGATCCTGTAGCCACTACCGGCACCCGGTTATTTACATAACGCACCACATGGCGGGTTAAATCAATCCGCTCATCTTCGCTAATACTGTACATTTCACTGCTAAGGCAATTGGCAAAAAAACCTTTTACACCTGCTGCCAGGTAAAAATCAATAAGGTTTGACACCACATCCAGGTCAACCTTTGCTTTCAGGTTAAATGGGGTGATCATTACCGGCACAAACTTCTTTTCTCCCGGATCCATACAATTTTATTTAAGAATACTGCAAATCAATTTTATTATTCAACTGTGTTGATCAGGGTTCCGATTCCATCAATCGTGATCCTGACGATATCGCCACTGGCCAGGGTGAAATCATTCCCGGGCACAATACAGGTTCCTGTCATCAGGTAGGAACCGTATGTGAAACTGTTTTCCCGGTAAAGAAATTCCACTAATTCGTCATGTCCTCTTTTCATTTGATCAATTGTTACCTGTCCTTCAAAAACATTGATTCCCTCCCGGTGAATGGTCATGGCAATCAGGGTAGACGAAGGAATTTCTTTTCCTGGTACCCATATACAGGGCCCCAATGCAGCACTTCCATCATATACCTTGGCTTGTGGCAGGTAGAGCGGGTTTTCCCCTTCAATACTACGACTACTCATATCGTTCCCAATGGTATATCCTACTATTTTCCCGGAAGATGTTACTACCAGAGTCAATTCAGGTTCCGGAACATTCCAGCTACTATCGCGGCGGATCCTGACCCTGGCATTGGGCCCCCTCACTTTGCCGCCACTGGCCTTAAAAAACAACTCCGGTCTTTCCGCTTCGTATACCTTATCATAAAAACTGGCGCCCCCGCTTTCTTTGCTTTCCTCCATACGCGCCGTTTTACTGCGCAGGTAAGTGACACCCGCTGCCCATAATTCCTGTGATCCGATCGGCGCCTGGATTGACAGGGCCTCTAACCAGGGAAGATCACCTGCCGGTTGTAGTTTGCTGACCTGGTGCCCGAGCCAATCATACAAATCATCGTGGTTAATCAATTGATCCCAATTTTGTTCGGGCGATAAGAAACAAATTCCACCCTCCTCTACTATAATTGACTTATCTGTTTTATAGATCCTCATCATTCTATTTAATTTTATAACAATACCTGTTCCGAATTTACAATTATTGCGCAGGCACCGCCAGTTTTCTTCTTCCGGCCGTCAGTAATAAACCGCTTAAAAAAATGGTTAAGGTGCCCACCACGATGATCAGGTTTTTATGCAGGGTGCTTTTCAGCATGCCATTCCCCAATTCTCCTGAAAAGGTCATCCAAAGTATGACGAGTATACCAATAATGGTAGCTGTTATTGCCTCCGGGTTGCGGGCTTTCCGGCTGATGAGGCCCAACAGGAAAAGACCCAGCATACCGCCTGCGAATATTCCCGAGAGCTCCCACCAAACATCCAGTATGCTTTTGCTGCCGATCATGGCCAACCCCGCTACCAACCCGGCCGATCCAAACAACGCGGTAGAAATATAAAGGGTATTCATGTGCTGCTTTTCACTAAGTTGTTTCCGGAAATATTTTTTATGAATATCCACGGCATATACAGTGGCCGAGGCATTCATGCAGGAACTTATGGTACTCATGGCAGCAGAAAGAATGGCTGCTACCACCAGGCCCACCAGTCCTACGGGGATCTTTGAAACCATAAAATGCGGAAGTACCTTATCACCATAGTCGGAAGGCTTCATGGTTGCCACCGTATTGTTGATTGCCTGGGATGAAGCACTGGTTCCAAGGGATTCCGTTGCTGCCTGTAGTTTTACCGCATCCGCCATACCCGGATTGACCTGGTAATAGGCAAAGAGACAGGCGCCGAGAATAAAAAACAATAAAGAGATGGGTAAGTAGAGATATACACAAAGCCAAACTGACTGTGCGGCCTTTTTTTCACTGGTAGCGGTATGATAACGCTGCACATAATTCTGGTCCATGCCGAAATTGTTCAGGTTAATAAAAAACCCATAGAGTAAAACCACCCAGAACGTTGAACTCGTTAAATCAAATGAAAAACTACCGAGGCTGAACTTATTATTTTCCCTGGCGATGGACGTGATAGCGGGAATACCACCCGGCATGTCGGCAATCAAAAAAAATAAAATCAGCAGGGCACCAAGAGTCAGGATAATTCCCTGCACGACATCTGTCCAGATCACGGCTTCCATACCTCCCAGCATCGTATAAATAATAATGCAAACCCCCATCACGATCATAATCGAGCTCATCGAAAAACCCGTGAGCGCCTGCAAGCTGAGAGCAATGCCGAAAAAAATGGAACCCATCCTGGCCAATTGTGTCAATAAAAAACAAATGACTGCATAGGTTCTTGCCCAGGGTCCAAATCGTTTTTCCAAATGTGTATAAGCGGATACTTCGCCCCCCTTTCGGTAAAATGGTACAAAAAAGCTGGCGGCCAGCCAGGCGGCCAGCGGCATTGATAAACTGAATACAAAAGCATTCCAGTCGGAGCCAAATGCTTTCCCTGTTACACCCAGGAAAGTATTACTGCTGAGAAAAGTGGCGAATAGGGAAATGCCGAGCGCCCAGCCGGGTATTTTCCCCGATGCTGTGGTAAACCTTGAACTGTTTTTATTCTTGCCTGAAAAATAAAACCCAATGCCTATCATGGCAAGCAGGTAGACCAGGATAACAGAAAGATCGATGAGTGGCAAGCCCTGCATGAGTAAATTCTGTTTTAATCTTCTGAAGGTTCTGCAACAACAGTAAGCATTCCCGGCCAGCGTTCATTTTGGATCGAAATTGTTTCCAGTTTGGAGGGATCTACCTTTACATACTTAATTCTCTCCCTCCTCCAGGTATATACAATATGCACCATACCATCGCTTCCCTGGATAACGGAAGGATAGGAATACTGGCTGACCGGTGAATGTTCCAATACCAGGGCAGCTGACCAGTTTATCCCATCGTTGGAAAGGGCTACATTCAATGGGGTCCTGGCACCCTTCCCATTGGGCAATTCGGGTGCAGGCTTAACATGATTGTAGACCAGCAATTGTCTTCCGTCTTTCAGGGTTACGGCATCGGTTCCCGAATTGTTATTCGGCAAGAGCGTAGCCTTCATCCCGCTCCAGGTTTTTCCGCCATCATGGCTCCAGGATTCATTGATGGTCCGGTTCCTGCTTCGGCAAAGCACCTGCAGCCTGCCATCAGGATAAATGAGTAAGCTGGGTTGAATGGCAGAAATGATCTTACCATCATTGATAGGTCCCGTTTTTGTCCAGCTTCTGCCGGCATCGCTGGTCATTTCAAAATGAACTTTCCAACCATTCTTTTCCGTACTGGAGGGACAGATAAGGGTGCCGTTGATCAATACCGGTTTG
The DNA here is from genome assembly GCA_036277695.1 of Chitinophagaceae bacterium. Lineage (GTDB taxonomy): Bacteria > Bacteroidota > Bacteroidia > Chitinophagales > Chitinophagaceae > CADEDV01. Next base: position 3,244 of record DASUMO010000102.1, on the reverse strand, counting down.
TTTTTGATAGGTCCCAGGTAACCTTCGGGAAGTGCTTCCCTTTTACTCCAGGTTTTTCCATGATCCTTTGAACGGATCATCCAGCCGGTCCAGCCCGCTACATTCGGACCTATTTTGTAGAACAACAATAATTCGCCTCCCGGCACCTGGTATAAAACCGGGTTATAACAGGGGTAACGGGTACTGTCATTGATTACGCCATCGGCAACTTTAAGGGGATCACTCCATTGGTCATTGATCAGCCGGCTGGTCCAGATGCATACATCCTTATTTCCTTCTTTGGTTCCTCCAAACCAGGAGGCGATCAGTCCTTCGGGTGTTTCGGCAATGGTAGCGGCATGGCTTTCCGGGAAAGAAGCATGGGTAAAGATGAATTCATCATTAAGTATTCCTGCTCTCCAGCGGTAATGACCGGTGAAGGAATAATCTCCTGAACCGATTTCATAAACGAGGCTATTGTTTTCCTTTTTTATAAAGTTTACTCCTTCCATTCCTTCCAGCGACTTGCCATTCTCCGTCAGAACAGCTCCTTCAGGAAGAGGAAAATAAACCATAGCCCTTGTATTGGCCGGGACCCGGATATCCCATTGCAGTTGATCCCTGGACTGAATGATCTGACTTTTTATTTGACCGTAGGGTGATTGATAAGATGCCATGACAGTATCCAGGCCGGCAATCAACACAGGTTTCATGATGATCTTTTTAAAACCAACACTGGTTTTATCAGTCCGGATGCCTGCCAGGTTTTCATAATACCAGATCAGCAGGTCGCCCAGCAACATCACATGGTTTTGCGAATTCATTCCGGGATTGGCTGTATTCCCGTTCCATAATTCCCAAATGGTGGTCGCATCGTTTTTTATCATATACCCCCAGCCCGGGTAGGTTTCATTAACAGCCAGTGCAAAGGCGAGATCCGCATAACCGAATTCTGTAAGTCCCCGCATCAGCCACTGGGTGCCGATCAAACCCGTACTGATATGATCATGGTTCTCTACATGTATTTTTTTACGGATGGACTCAAATATTTGCAGCCTCGCCGAATCAGGCGCCAGGCCAAAATAAAGTGGCAGGAGGTTGGACGTTACACTGTTGTTACCATATTGTCTTGTTGTGGGGTTGTAAAACTTTTTGTTAAAGGCTGCCGCCATCTCCTTCATTAAGGTCTCATAAGCCCGGGCATCATCCGTTTTATCCAGGAGTTTTGCAAAACGTTGCAAATAAAATAGCATCCGGTGATAATAAGCGGTAGCAATGAGCACCCCATCTGTTTGACGGGCGGGATCTTTTGAATGAATCAGTTCACCCGATTCAGGCGGCACGCACCAGTCCCCATATTTATCTTTTGTCATTAATCCATCCTTCATGTATTTGCTTCGCATATAATCCACCCATTTTTTCATCGATGGATAATGCTTCACAATCGATTCCTTATCGCCAAACTGGTTATACAGCATATTGGCCACGAGAATATAAGCTCCCGGCCAGGTAATATTATCGCTGTAATAATTCCAGAAAGCCGGCGCTACATCAGGTATCGCACCATCTTCCCGTTGTGATTCCTCAATATCATCCAGCCATTTTGCATAGAGTTTTGCATTGTTGAAAAGATAACTTTCACCCTGTGAGCCTACAGCCCGGTCGCCCAGCCAGGGTTGCCTTTCGTTTCGCTGGGGACAATCCACGGGCATGCCTTTATAATTGGATGCAATACCCCACCAGGCATTTTTATGAATGCGGTTCAAAAGGCTGTTTGAACTATAGAAGTTGCCGGTAGTTGCCATACCATCATAGACCAGTCTTCCGTCAAAATCATCTACGGTTGGTATACCGGGATAACCGGTTATTTCCACGTACCTGAAGCCATGGTAGACAAATGAAGGTTCCCAGCTTTCCACTCCTTCACCCTTCAGTGTATAAACATCTGTGACTTTTGCATCCCGCAGGTTGGAAGTAAAGATCTCTTCATTTGTCTGCAGGCTTTCTGCAAAACGCAATACCACTTTCTGCCCGCGATTGCCTTTCACTCTTAACCTGAGCCAGCCTGCGAAATTTTGTCCCATGTCCAGGATAAATTTCCCATAACCCGGGCTGCTGATGGCTACCGGCTTTATGGTTTGCATCACTTTCATAGGCTCCGAAAGCTGCGCTTTTAATACACCTTCCGGTGCTGTAGTCAATTCGGCTTTCATCCAGGCTGCATCATTATAACCTGGATTGCTCCAGCCGGGGAATTCCTTAGTAGCATCATATTCCTCGCCATCATATTCATTATTGGTTCGTATAGGGCCATCTGCATTCAACTTCCAGCTTTCGTCACTGATGATCGTCTTCCTGCTTCCATTGTTGTATTCAATCTCTAACTGCAATAAAAGTTTGGGAAATCCAAACGTATTATGTTTTTGAGGTTTGTAGTTCTGCCGCATGGTAAAAAAACGGCCATTCCCCAATATCGTCGCGATGACGTTTTCACCGCCTTTGAGCTGGCTGGTCACATCATGCACATTGTATAAAACAGTCTTCCTGTAATCAGTAGGATTGGGTGCCAGCACATGCTCCCCAATCCGCTGGCCGTTCACATACAATTCATATAATCCCATGCCTGACAAAAAAACCGTCGCTCTTTTAATACCTGTTTCAGTTTTAAATTCTTTTCGCAGGTAACGGGCTGATAGTCTCGACCATTTGGTCATACTATCCCAGGGAGAAGCCTTGTCATAACCAATCCATTTGGCCTTCCAGTCAGTTTTTTGTAATAAACCCATCACCCAGTAAGCCGTTTTGCTCCAGGTGCTGGCACCTTTATTGGTATATGCCATCACTTTCCAGTAATATTTTTTTCCCGCCTGCAATGGCTTGCCTTTATAGGATATGTGTAAGGAATGGGAAGAATTTACTTTACCACTGTTCCAGATAAGCTTTTTATTGTTGTCCAGGTCTTTTTCATCAGCAGCCACCCAAACCTGGTAAGCAGTTTGCTCCACATTGCGTAATGGGCTGCTGAGATTCCAGCTTAATCGTGGATCCAGTTTATCGATACCAGCAGGGTTTTCGAGCATCTCACAGCGCAGGTTCGCGATCTCCACTTGTGCCTGTACGGTATTTGCCAATACCAGCAGCAACCATCCTTGCCAAAACTTTTTCATAATAATCAGTTTATTTTTCACCCATTTACTGACCGGGTAAAAAATTAAAATACAGTACCAGGTTCAAAGCCCTGGAAGGTTCTTTTTCATAATCATAA
>DASUMO010000101.1:0-4276 GCA_036277695.1 Chitinophagaceae bacterium | reverse complement strand
GGATATCTCGAATTAGCTGATATTAAACTCTACCATGATTTTGACTGGAATGGAGCAAAGGATGCTTACCAAATGGCATTCAGCCTCGAACCAGGTAATGCTGAAATTATAAATGGTCTTGGAGATGTTCATCACCCGGTAGGACTCTTAAAAGAAGCAGAACAGTTTTATAGAAAATCCATTCTCCTGAATCCGCTCAAACCAATCACTCATATGAATCTTGGCAATACCCTAACTTCTGTTGGCAGATATGAGGAAGCCATTTCTTCTTTCAAAACCGTTCTTGAACTGAATGCTCAACATCAGCGGTCTCACATGTACATCGGGCGAAATTATTTACTGATGGGAAAACCTGAGCTGGCGCTGAAGGAAATGGAAAAGGAAAACCTTGAAATCTTTAAAATGTTTGGTTTGGCATTGGCCTATCATGCACTTGGACGAAAACAGGAAGCGGATGAGACATTAAAGGAGTTCACAGATAAATATCAAAATAACTGGAGCTACCTGCTGGCACAACTCCATGCCTTCCGGGGTGAAAAAGATTTGGCATTTACCTGGCTGGAGACGGCTTATAACAAAAAAGACAGTTGGTTGTTTTGGGTCAAGGGTGATCCCTTGTTGAAAAATTTGAAAACTGATCCGCGTTATCATGCTTTCCTGAAAAAGATGAACCTGACTTTAGATTAACTTTAAAAATCATGTCCGGCCAAAATCCTCAGCTCGCAGCTATTATGATTACCGAAAAGTTTTCAAATGTATTCGCAAAGACATGGAACTGGACGAATTGAATTTTGTCCTTATGGGGTTTCACAAGATAAACCAGGAACGACCGTATAATCTTGACATCAGTATTCGACGAGTCCCGCATAACCTTCATTTAAGTTGCAGTATAGCAGGGGAGACTCGTCGGGAAAGTGGGGTTGAATCGCTTACTTAGTTTATGCGACGAGTCCCGCATAATATTCTTTTAAGTTGCAGAATAGCCCGCGGAGACTCGTCGGGAAAAGAGATCACAATGGCTGTTTAACGGGAATTTGTTTTTTAAGACTATCGATCTCATCTTTTAGCTGGAATATGTATAAGGTAAGTTCTTCCACTTTTTCCACCAGCCTTTTGCTCATATCGCCGAGCTGAATACCGTCCTTCTCCACTTCAGCCGCGGAAGGTATATTTGGCAGGTGTTTATTTTCATCAATGAACTTTCGTAGATCCGTCAGCGGCCTTAGGTTGTATCCATTTCCAAAAACATAATCCGGCCAGTTATAAGTCCCCGAGGTAGAAATATCTGCACACATGATCTTGCCCAGCACGGTAAGCCTGTATCCATTGGCAGGAGACACAAGCCCGATGGTAGCCTGGCCGTTATTCTTCAAATACAAGCTGGCTCCTGTTCCGGACCTGAGTATTAGCTGGTCCGTATAGGTTTCGACCCACGCATTGCCTCCATGAGACGATATATTGAAAGTATTCGTGTTGTCATTAAAGAAATTGATCCCGGCTGTTGCAAAATTGTTTCCGATAGAGAGTTGCGCCCCATTCGTAACGGTAGTCCCCATACTCACCTTGCCATTATTATGAAACCAAACACGGTCCGTTGCGTCTGTTCGAACGATAAGACGTCCATTCGAGTTGGCAACATTCATTCCTATCCTCATATCATCATTTACAAGTTGCAGGAATCCCTTGTCAACATCCCCATTTCTTAGTTGAATGACTGGGTTAACCGCATTTACAGTAAGCACAGTGCCCGGTGAATTTGTTCCGATACCCACCTGCCCGATTTCGTCAATCCAAACTTTATCTACCCCTTTGGGTGAGAAAACGATGTTCCCGCTGTTTCCGGGGTAGGTACCCATCTTAAAATCGTCACCATTCAGGCGCATGAATCCTTTTTGTACCTCGTTATGCAGAAAGGCAAATCTTGGAGAAGTTCCGTTGAATTTGAATTCCGCGTCAAAGTTGGACGAAGTGCCGATGGATACACGACCTAAATGGTCTATGAACATATAGTCATTACCCTTTGTACCCAACGCTAATTTGCCTGTCGGATTATCGTACCCGGTACTGATCTTCATATTAATTCCATCAGCCTGGATAAAACTGTTGGAAAGGCCATTGTTCATAATGGCGAAGACAGGATTGATACCATTAATCGTTAATTTGGATGCCGGCATATTTGTTCCGATTCCCACATTACCATTATATTTATTGTACAAATTCACCCCGTCCGATTCCCAATAATTATTATACGTATGCTGTAGTTCTGACCAGCCACCATTTACATCACCCCGGAAGATCCAATAGCTATAGGTGGTCATATCAAAAACGGTCAGACCCAAGGCAGGGGAATTGATCGCGTTTCGTTCGGCCGTTGTCATCCGCGGAACCAGGATCCCTTTGCTCGTACTTTTTATATCGAGCAGGGCAGTATTATCTGCCTGTGAACCATCGTTATTGATAGCAACATTTTGTGCCTCAAGAAATAGTGGCAGGAAAAGGGCGTACAGGATTGCAAGCTTTCTCATATCTGGTTGTTTATTCAACCAAGATAAAAACAGGTAAACTGATAATCATAATCCGGGTTAGTTAACGGTCAAAAGCTCCTATTCTGCGGTAAATCATATTCAGTGTATGCCGGGATCTGAAACAATTAACTACGGTCAGTTGTAGGTGCTCGTTAGAGCCTTTTCTTCGTAATCGAATTTAATTTCGCCCCGAAACACAAACAACAGCCTAAAGATTAATAATTGTTATGTAAGATCAAATCTGGATTAAGCTTAATCGTTCACTGAAAAACCTTCCAGTCCCCGGTATATACAGGAACTGAAAGGCTTTGGCTTTAAAGTGAAAAGATGAGTTTAATAAAGGAGAAAATTTGTGCCTCCACGGTTGGAAAGAAGCTCAATCTTTCAAAAATTTCAGCTTCCTGATAATATTGTCAGCCACCTTTCTTCCCTGCCAAAACCCGGTTTCAATGGACTGGCGGTAATGAATACCTCCATATAGTCTTGACCATCCGGCTTCTTCTCCTGCTTCGCGGAAAGAAGTATAGGACCTGGGTGAAAGTGAAATTCCCTGGGGTGTAACCAACCCGGTAAATGTACTATCTGTAAAAGCATAATTATCTCCGAATACAGCAGTCATGGCTTCCGCATTAGCGATCGACAATGAAGCATGCGCTGCAGGGTATTCGGGATGGGGGGCACCTAAAAGTGCTGTGAAGGGTTGACCCATAAAATCATCATAATTAAATGGTCTTGCCAAAAGATATTCGTACTTAGCTTTCCATGTACTTATAGTAATGTCCACATCAATGATTCCACCCATTGCATAAGCGATGGCGGCTATATCCAATGTTGATTTTTCCCTTTGTAATACCTGCCTCAGAATACTTATATAATGTCCGGGTGTGCTGGTCCCCGGAAAATCCCTCCACCAAAAGGCCTTATTATAATTATCCGAACCCGTAGCTGGTTTTGCATTTATTACTTCAAGCGTCATAGTGGGTAGAGCAGCGTAATCGGGAGGATTAGGATGTGCATCATTGCCGCTGCCCGGCACTATTCGACGAAGATTTCCCATATAAGGCAGGGAGTGAACAGGTAACGGAACAGGAGGAGTCCAATATTGTCCGCCTGAATGAGGCGGGGCATAGGGATCATTGACATGCTGATAGCCGTCTGTTTCTGACCAATCAAATATTTTTTGAGCCACAGCCCGGCCAAAATCAACAGAACGATCTATAATATCAGGATTTGTTTCGTTGATGTATTGCGTATGAAGCGCAGCTTCCAATGCGGCCATAGCTGCCTTGTCGTCAGCACTTGCATTGGGAAACATTTTATTGTTCATATAGGCTAATGCGGCATTGGCAGCAGCGGCCCAATGATATGCAAATCCCGGAGTGGTCGTTGGTAAGCCATTTAATCCGTTTAATTGCGGGGCGATAGACTGATAAGCTGGCATGCCGGGTACCACGGACTCATACAATGCAAGCCCGCTGTATGCATAGTGACGGGCGAAAGCAACGTTTCCGACATTGGTGGTCTTTTTCATTAGTTCTATCTGCATGTTCATCCACCTGATGGCTACATCAGATGAAAAGGTCTTGGTTTGCCGCAAATGCCCATGCTTCTCTTTGTTATTGGCTACAGTGGACATTTCATCCACCAGGCCAGGAGTTGTTGTGGCTTCTTTTTGACAGGAAGAAAAGAATAGGACCATAACCGCGAGGCACCAAAAGGTTTTAATTGATTTATTTTTCATAATAAGAGAG